>JASGVX010000001.1 GCA_030054735.1 Methanobacteriota archaeon
CAGCTTCTTGATCGACAAGATAATCTTTTATGAGAGAGAATAAATCTACCATTGACTCTGCCTCCTTATTTTTGTGATGAAAGAAAAAGGATACAGAGTCAATCATAATTTACAGAACTTTCGGTACGCTATCCTGTATTCTGAATTACCTAATAATTTTGAGGAAAATTTTGCGGAAAAACGCGTATGAAATTTTCAAATAGCAGGCACAAAAAATGAAAGTGCTGGAAAGCGCTTTCATGCCAATCAAAGTTGCGCTGGCGCACCCCACAGCAAGCTAACGGGGTATTCGACTGTAAGAAAAAATAAATGTGCGGAGGAAGACATATATGGATTATTCAAATTGTATTTATGTTGCCAGTTGTGTTTTCACAAAAAATTATCCTGAACTAAGTATGCGGATCCAGAAGTATCTAAAAGAACGGTTCAAGATTCAGATTATAAGGTGTTGTGTACCAAATTACAAAATAAAAGAATTTGAAGATAGCATGCCGGATTGGATGTACCCGCAATGGAAAAATCTTCCGTCATATAAGGAATTTTCAAAGGAAAATACGATGGTCTATGTTTGCCATAATTGTTCAGCAATTTTCCAGGAGACACAAGCACAGGTTAAACTTCTTTCTTTGTGGGAATTGATTTTAGCCGATGTGGGATTTCCATTCCCGAATTATCACCATGAAAAAATGAGAGTACAGGATTGCTGGCGATCTTATGATAATCGCAAAGAACAGGAAGCCGTTAGATCTTTGCTCATGAAAATGAATATTGATGCAGTGGAATTAGAAGACAATTTCGAGAAAACGCAGTTTTGCGGCATATCTCTATACCAGCCTTCCCCGAAAAGGAATTTGATCCTTGCGCCGAAAAGATTTGTTAAAAATGCAGAAGGGAAGTTCAGTCCGCATTCAGATGAAGAGATACTAAAGCTTATGCAGGAATACTGTCGAAAGATAAAGACGGAAAAAGTTGTAGCTTATTGTCATTATTGTGTAAAAGGACTTGAATTGGGAGGAAAAGATGCAAAACATATTGCTGAGCTACTTTTTCCCCTTGATTGATACTTATAACCCACTTCCCACAGATGTGCACAAAAATGCCATCTATTTTAGTAAGGCTGTAAGTTAAAATCTCATCTTGCCTTTAACGAATGATATTGGGCAAGTAGGAAAATAAATTATACACCTGTGTAGATCTGCGGAAAGCCAGGTAAAGGAAAACTATATAAGATTAAAAATTAGTAGCAGTTGCCTGTCGAATAAAATCACTGCCAAAAAAGTTATCCCATTTTTTGAACGACCGCCAGGACTGGTTTAAAAATCTTGCCGAGCGTAAGTAATAAAATATATAAATACTTTAAATATTGTTTTAATTTAAAACAATAATCTGAAGGAAAAACAACTATCTTTTTATAAAGAAAGACCTATTCTATCTAACTTTTCAGGAAGAATAAATAACAAAAGATGTCCTAGAATGAACAGAGCTACACCCATCCTCAAAAACGGGTGTTCCTACCACGGAATTCCTGTGATGCATGTGTTATATCTCCTGCTAATTCTGATATCTCCTTTCGCAGGGGTAGATCTTCTCCTCTTTCTTTCCCTTGGTATTCTTCTGGGACTGAGATTTTCCGGAAAGTTTCTTTCCTGCAGCAGAGATGCAGTCAGCCTTTTTTTTTCCCTTACACTGATGCTATTCGTTTCTGCCATTTCTAAAGGTCTTCCGTACAAATTCCCATTTTATATAGTTCTTGCCGCCTTTGCAATTGCAGCAGTAGGAAACCACAGCTCTTTTTTTTTGGAAAGGGGTTTTACGGCTGACTTTGAGTCCGAAAAAAATAGGAAAAGGCAGAGGAGATTTTCAATACTATGGAGTTCAATTTTCCTTGCGCTCAGGATTGCTGCAGCATTTCTTGCAGCAAGCTGGATAGTCTACTGGCAAAACCTTCCAATCCCGTACAACTTTATCTTTTTCATATCAGTCATTGGAGCAGTTACGGGTTCACTTTTTGAATCAATTCCCTCAAATATAGACCGTGATATCCCGGTGCCCCTTGGGGCAGGGATGTCGATGTGGATTTTTGAAGGGTTCAGGTACTGGGTACCTCCTGAGAAAATACTGGTAGCCCTTGTCTTCTCGCTTTTCCTCGGCGCGCTGGCTTACAGGGCTAAAATCGCCGACGTTTCCGCTCTTCTCAGCGCCGCCCTCACAGGGGTTCTGATTATTGTTTTCAGTGGCCTACCCTGGTTTTTGCTCCTGCTTACTTTTTTCGTTCTGGGAGGCGGATTTACCAGGTACAAGTATGCATATAAGGAATCTATAGGAATCTCACAGGCTAAAGACGGAGTCCGGAGCTATGAAAATGTATTTTCAAATAGTACAGTAGCCCTTGCCCTTGCAGTAGCATACGGTGTCTTCCAGGATCATAGCCTTCCTATCATTTATGCTTATATGGGTACTGTTGCAACCGCTACAGGTGATACCCTTGCAAGTGAAATCGGGACCACATCAAAAGGAAAACCCAGAATGATAACAACTCTTAAAATTTCAGAGCCCGGAGCTGATGGAGCTGTTTCCTCGCTTGGCGAACTTGCCGCAATTTTTGGTTCCGCAACAATAGGGATTCTTGGCTATTTTCTTGGTATTTCCAACGACTTTTCACTTTCAGTCCTCATTACCACTGCAGGAGGGTTTTTCGGAACGAACATAGACAGCCTGCTAGGTGCAACTCTTCAGAAAAGAGGTCTGCTCTCAAACAGTGGGGTAAACTTTATTGCAACCTTAACTGGAGCAGGGATTTCGGCAGGGTTATATCTTCTGGTATCTGGATTTTAATTAATGACATTAACACGACTGAAATGCTTAGGAATAGTTGAAACGCATATGAAATTCTTCGAATAACAGGCACAAAATATGAAAGTACCTGGTGTCTCGTCAATCCACAAGAATTAAAGGATTCTGAATAGCTGTAACTGACTATATGTGACATTTTACTGCCGACGTGACACTAGAAGCACTTTCATGCTAAATATGACTTCAAGTTTTCACTTTGCTAATGACTCTTTAATTGCACTTCCCAATATCATTAATGACAACATGGGGTATAAGTGTTTGCTGACGAGAAAATGGCAAATATTATGCACCATAATTAAACAGCCATGATGCTAGCTAAGAATCAGACAGACGTTTTTGGAATGCAGGGTTAAGCCCTGCTCTTAAACCATTTCAGAAAATTATCTAGAGCCCTGCGCCTGTGGGAAACCTTATTTTTCTCTTCGTCCCCGAGTTCCCCGAAGGTCATGCCTTTGTACTCAAAAATAGGGTCGTACCCAAAACCGCCTGTTCCGCGCTCTTCGTATGCGATCTTACCTTCAACAATACCGGAGAATACCAGAGACTCCTGTCCGGGTTCGCAATATCCGATCACGGTTTTGAAATATGCTGACCTGTCCTCTTCTCCTTCCATCAGTTTCAGCACTTTAGGGTTTCCGAGTTTATCTTCTACAAAGCGGGAGTAGGGGCCCGGAAAACCGTTCAGGGCATTTATAAAAATTCCGGAATCGTCTACCATTACAGGCATGTCTAGTTTGTTTGCAACATACTTTGCCCCGTGAGCCGCAATGGGTTCAAGCTCATCTTCCTGGAGTTCCGGATAGCCATCTTTATACTGAATTACATCGATACCGAAAGTTTTGAGGATGTCCCTTACCTCGGCAAACTTGCCTTTATTTCCAGTAACAAAAGCGATTTTATGCATAGCGAGCCCTCTTTTTTATCTCTACAACTCGCTTGAGTACATCCTCTGAATCTATAAAAGTACTTGCATACCCTTTTTCGAAAGCCTTAACAAGAGACTCATAGCCCCTGTGGGTACTTTCAAAAGTCTGGAAAAGGACATGGACGTCCACACCTCTGGCTTCAAGGCTTTTGTCAAAATAAGCAAGCCCAAAGTCAATCAGGTAAAGCTTTTCACCTGCAAGAAGGAGGTTTGAGGTAGTAAGGTCTCCGTGAACTATGCCTGAACTGTGAAGTTTGCCTACAAGCACTCCAACCTTTTCCGAAAGCTCAGGAGTTATAAGGTACTTAAGAGGAACTCCTTCGATAAACTGCATTTTGAGCTTGAATTCCTCTACATCGTAGATGATTGGTGTGGGAACTCCTGCGCGCCGGGCTTCAGACATAAGGCGGGCTTCTGTCCTGTTCCTTTCTCTCCTGATTTTTTCGTCTATCTCTTTATGCCTGTAGCCCTTTGGGACCCTTTCCTTTACAAGCGCCTTCTTTCCTTCAGGTCCCTCTTCAAGGTAAACAACAGCTTCAGCCCCGTTGTCCAGAATTTCACCTGGTGATATCCTTAAAAAAGTTTCAGGGGAAATTTCAGGGCCCCTTTTCCTCTCCTCTTCTTTTATCCAGGTGACTTTCACATCATCGGTCCTGAAACTCGGGTTTACACGCGAGTCTTCAATGGAAATGATATTTCCCGACTTATACATCAGCAGCCCTGTGTATGCGATCATTGTCCCGTTATCGCCCATTAAGCGCTTTTCGGGCACATAGAACTTTGCACCTCTTGCTTCACACATCTCATTTAACATCTCACGGAGTCTCGCGTTTGCGCCCACCCCGCCTGCAAGCAGCACTTCTTTTTTTCCTGTATGGGCAAGGGCGCGTTCTGCAACCTCCACAGCCATTGCAAAAGCAGTTTCCTGATAAGAATAACAGACGTCTTCAAGAGAGGCTTTTTTCAGGGCTTCGCTTGAAGCAGTGGAAAGCCCGGAAAATGAGAGGTCCATTCCTTTAATCACATATGGGAGATGGATATATCCCTTTGCGTTTTTTGCATATGCCTCAATTTTTGGCCCTCCAGGGTGAGACAGGCCCGCACTCCGCGCAAACTTATCAAGGGCATTTCCAAGTCCGATATCAAGAGTTTCTCCAAATACCCTGTATCTCCCTTCCATATACGAGATGACCTGGGAATTTGCCCCGCTTAAATAGAGGACAACAGGGTCTTTTGCAGGAGTTTTCCATATCCCCACCTCTATGTGTGCAATACAGTGGTTGACTCCCATAAGGGGGATCCCGAGGGAGAGGGAGAGCATTCTTGCAGCGCTTGCAACTGTCCTCAGGCACGGCCCGAGCCCAGGCCCCTGTGAAAAAGCTATGCCGTCAAGGTCTGAAGGCTCTATTCCTTTTTCTTTTGCTTCTGCAAGGAGTTTTTTGATGACGCTTGCTGCATTTTTTGCGTGGTGCTGGGCGGCTTCTCTTGGGTGTATTCCGCCTTTTTCGGGTTTATATGTCTCTGTAAGCTCGGCAATAATCTCGGTCTCGGTCACGATTGCGGCACTGAGGTTCCAGGCAGTGCCTTCGATTCCAAGGATGAATGTTTTTTTCAAGGCTTCAGGTCTCCTTTCCAGTCCTTTTTGCTCTCACTGCCTTCGATAATACCTGAGAGGGTTAAATATTTTTGCTTTTCTGGTGCCTGCGAAGAAAGTACGCCCGGGTTAGTCAAAAATGTATTTTCGAAATTATCCTATTTTTTCGATCTTTTGCCTCCATTGAAATACTTTTTATTTCCATTCCCAAAGCTTCAACTGAGACATTTAACGCAAATTTTCGAATTATTCTAGAAAAAACGATAACAGGAAAAATATTATTTTTTTGCAGAGATCTGCGGAAAGTGGGATTTGGCATGGCTTTGAAATAATCATCAGCCATACCCAGGAAAATGAATTGCCAAAAGAAGAGTTCCCAAAATAGGAAGATGAAAAGTTTTTGAATTGGGCCAGCAAGATCAAACACAGATTTGATACTATTTAGCCCAAGACACTTTAATATTATATGGAATCTTCATCGTCGTCTTCTTCGAATTCTTTATAACTATCGCTTCCCACCATCGCTGCTGAGATAGAGTCAATCCCATCAAGCCATTCTGCAACAATTCCATATGGAAGATCAGCCATTATCTCTTCAGGCAGGCTCTCTCCCTTGAGCACGATTGCACCGCACTGTGCAGTGTAATCAAGAGCAAGTTCAAGGTTATCCGAGGCTTCGGCATTGACTGCTGCTATTATAAGCTCATTGATATTTGCTTCTTCCTCGTAGTCGCCCATAACATAGCATTCAAAGGCGACAAGTGCCCCCATTAAAGAGGTCTGCACCGAGTCTATCATAAGGTCGATGTCTTCAGAAATGGGTTCGACATCGGCAAGCACTATATCTCTGATCTCCCCAAGAATCTTTAAAGCCACTTCTTTGGAGAGCATTCCTTTTTCAAAGCGAGCGCTTACTTTCAGGCAGGCAAGTATAACATCGTCAACCATATTGACAAATACGGCACTTTCCTTGCCAGCTTCTTCTTCTGACTCTTTAATTTGAAAACCGCTTTCCCTTGCCCGTCCGAGCCAGTTTTCCCAGCGCTTTTGGGTATAATATTCATAGGGGGGGACCTGGTTCATTTCATGTTCAGGCACTTATAACACCACTTATAAACCTTTTTTGTTAATCAATAATCAATCTTACTATTACTAAAAGGCGTTTGTTTATATTCACCACGCAAGCTTTACCTTTTTCAAGGAATAACTGGCTTCACATTTTGAGTCAAGGCTTTCAAGGACCTCTACAACTTTGCATTTGTCCCCTTTAACTAGCCCTTCCGGGTGGCAGATCTCATACTCACCGCACTCTCTTTTGCCACATTTGCTTGGCTCATACATAATTTTTGCCCCTTCAACTGCCTTTCTGGACTCCACACTTGTCGCGATAGGAGCCCTGCAGACATCTACGGCAAGAACCCCGCTGTCGTGGAGGAAACATTCATGTATATCATTACTTTTGGTCCTCACGACTCTATACCTGCGTCCGGGTTCAAGGTTAAGGCAGGTGTTCTTCAAACGGCATTTCTTACATTCAGGCATTTCACCTTTGAATATAAATTCCAGCCCTTCCCTTGCCAGCCGTGATCCGATGAGTGTTATTTTTGTATCGCTTTCTGTCATGATAGTTCTTCCATTTAAATTTTTTCCAGGCGTTTCTGGAGTTTCAGTATACCTGAAATAATTCCCAAAGACTTCGAATTGGGTATTGAATCTGGACTTGAAATAAAGCGTTTAAACCTTCTCGCAAGTAATTTAGATTAATCCTGAATAAAGTTAAATTCATGTAAACTCAAATGAAGCGTTAATTCTTATCCGAATCCTGGTTAAATGATTTTATATATATATATCTGGAGCTTTTAGAGATTTGCTAATTTCGTTTCGGCCTGATTTAAAACAACTTTTCAACTTATGACCTTTGTGATTCTTGCAACTTTCTCAGCCGCCGAAGGGGTCAGGCCGTTTCCGAGAATAGTGTAGCGTTCCGGGCGTATACTGTGTGCCTTTAACAGGGCATCGACAATATATTTGTCTTCTATGCCAAGCTCTCTGGCAGTTGTAGGAGCACCGATCTTTTTTAAAGCATCTCTTATCTCCTGCCAGTTTCCTCCATGCAGGTACATCATCATAATCGTGCCAACCCCGCACTGTTCACCATGCAGCGCAGGCTTTGGGGCAATCCTGTCAAGGGCATGGCTGAACATATGCTCGGACCCCGATGCCGGCCTTGAAATGCCTGCAATACTCATTGCAACCCCATTTGAGACCAGGGCTTTTAGCACAAGCCTGGCAGAAGTCTCATGTTCTGCTTTTATTGAATCTGCATTTTCTATTATTACCCTGGCAGCCATGCGCGAAAGAGCTGCAGCATATTCTCCGAAGTATTCATTCCTGAGCCTGCTTGCAAGCTCCCAGTCCAGGACTGCTGTATAATTGGAAATAATGTCACCACAGCCGGCAGCAAGAAAACGGAAAGGTGCTGCTGAGATAATTGCCGTATCCGCAATCACTGCAATTGGAGCCTGAGCCCGTATAGAAGTATTTTTCCCGTTGTCCATTATTGAGGCGCGAGAAGACGAAATTCCATCATGGGAAGCTGCTGTTGGCACACTGATAAAGGGGAGCTCAAGCTTTGTCGAGGCAAGTTTTGCAAGATCAATAGACCTGCCGCTCCCGACACCGAGAAGGAAACTGGCATCTATCTCAAGAGCTTTTTCCATAATTTTCTCGACTTCTTCTATTGTGGCCTTACTGGTAAGGATAGCATCTGCACTCCTTCCCGCATCTTCAAGGAGTTTGCAGACTCTTCTGCCCGCAACATCCAATGTAGTGCTTCCGGTTACTATCAGCGCATTTCCTTTAAGGTAAAGGTCCCTGCAGACATCCCCTACTTCTTCAAGCACTCCGTGCCCGATAAGTACATCTCTCGGGAACTGCATCCATTTTGCGCTGTTCTTGTTTAGAGTCAATTTAATACCCACATGAATTTTTGATCTGATAAAGATATGATCTGATAAAGATATGATCTGATAAAGATATTCTGTACACTGACCTTCATTAGTCTTTCATAAACCCGGCATAAAGCATTACGAAAGGGGTAAGGTTGATTACTTTAATAAGATCCTGTTATTGCAGATATCTATATTTATAAGGTATTTAACACCATCAGTATACCTGTGCTGACTAAGAAATAAAACGAACCTGATCATATCAGGCCGCACTTTAACTATATGAGATTTCGTCCGGATTTAGTATATTCCGCCCCTGCCTGCAGGTTAAATACGTAATTTCTCCAGGAAAATGGACGCTTCTTCAGGGGAATTTACTTAAGCCATTATCGCTCTATTGATAAGTTTATTAAATCTAACCTTTTAACAGATACAATTATAAAGATCATTTATAAAAATATATGGATATAATCTCCTTTAATATGATTCTCGTACAATATGTTTGCTTTTCCTGAAGTATGGCTTCAGGAAGGAAAAGAAATATCTGTAATTAAACCGAAGACCATTCGGCAGTTGAGCTTAGCACACTTAGAGTTCAGAAATAAGTTTGTCTCATGAGCCAGTACGCGAATTCGCTGTACATTAAGTATTTAATTGTATCAGGCTATTGGCATTTTGAATGAGTGATAAGATGAGTTATTTAACGGAAGAAATTTTACAATTTATCAATACCTATTATCTGAACCCCATAAGGGGCGATGAAGGGTATAACCTTGTAAACACGTTTACCTGGGCAGTGGTACTGGGAATCTGTACTTTCGGAGTTTTCAGGCTCCTTAAAAAGCTGGAAGTAAATATAAACCAAAAGTTCATAATCTCGCTCCTGCCGTTCGTACTTGCAGGTTCTTCCCTGCGCGTGATTGAAGATTCTCCTGCTGACATCTTTCACCCTCCTTACAGCTATTTGCTTATAACTCCGAATATTTACTTCCTGGTTTTCGGAATAACCGTAGTCTGCCTGTGGCTTTCAATCCGGCTAGAGAAGGCAGGGTTTGTAAAGGATTATCACCCGGCCTTTGCAAGCTTCGGGCTGACATGGTTTTTATTAAATCTAGGGGCTCTTCTGTATTTAGAGGACATTGTAGTTCCTTACGTGCCGGTATTTGTGCTTGTATCAGGGATGGGACTGACATTTGCCTTTTACATGTTTGCCCGCCACTTTAACTCCTCGATTTTCACTGATCCTCTTAATATTTCCATCCTGCTTGCCCATATGATGGACGCTTCTTCGACATATATAGGAATAGAAAAACTTGGGTATTATGAAAAACACGTGCTCCCTTCATATCTTATTAAACTTACGGATACCGCACTTGTTATGTATCCATTGAAGCTAATTATCTTTTTAGGGGTTCTTTATGCACTTGATACCCAGTTTGAGAAGGATGAGGAGTCAACGAAGCTGAAAATACTGATTAAAATGGTTATTTTGATCCTCGGGCTTTCTCCAGCAACCCGGAATACAATCCGAATGATGCTGGGGATCTGAAAGAGTAATAAATAGATGCAAATAGATGCCTTCACTTATTCTATGGTTTAAGATATCAGGTTTCTATTGGGGATAATCATGGAAATAGAAGAAGATTATTTGAGGGAAAAAAAGGGTGAAGTCAGGCCAGAAACCCCTGATGGGGAGGAGGAAAAAATATTTTCTCCAGAGGAAAATTCCTTTTTGGCAGACAGCAGGGAAATGAAATCCAGTCATGGAGAAAGAGATAGCTCAAGATTCTCTGAGTTTAGAGGCTACCTTCATTTCATCCTGCCATATTTCCTTTTCATCACATTTGTATTCTCTGGGTCTGTATTTGCAGGCTATACTTCATCGGAAAGTTTTCCTGATATGGCTGATAAACTCATGGAAGGGTTAAGCTCCCGGTTTGCACCTCTCCTTGCTATGCCTCCTGTATTCATTATGCTTGGAATATTTCTTAACAATGCCTTTGTAAGCCTGCTTTTTCTTGTACTCGGGCTTGCTTTTGGCATCCTTCCGTTATTATTTATCGCTTTCAATGGGTATATCGTAGGAGTTATTTCACATATAGTGGCCCAGGAAAAAAGCCCGCTCTTTATCGTCCTTGCCCTTCTTCCTCATGGGATAGTGGAACTTCCAATGGTCTTTCTCTCAGCTGGAATAGGGCTCAGGCTGGGGCAGCAGGTTTTCTCTGCCTTTATGGGCAAGCACACTGAAATAAAAATAGAATTTAAAGAAGGACTGAGATTTTATTTCCGCTGGATTTTACCTCTTCTATTTCTGGCAGCCATAATTGAGACCTTTATAACACCTCTGATAGTTAGTTTCCTATAAAAAAGATAAAACCCAAAAGAAAGTAAACCGGCTCTCCAGCTTACCCTCGATTATATAAATGATTAGTTCTATTAGAAAGGGTTTTAACAGGTAATGCCGTTAATGGGGAAAAATCCAGTAAGAATTTTTGTTTAAGAAAACCCGGCAAGCTCCCATAGGGACCTGATTTTCAGGAAAAGATTATCCGATATTGGGCAAAATCACAGAGGGCCATACCTGATCACCATCTCAGAGAAGTATTAAATTCCTCGAAAAAGTTAAGAGATATCATATATGATTGACAGGAAAGAAATAAAGGAAATTGTTGAAGGCTATTACTCGAATGCTGATAAGATAAAAGTAGGGACAATTGCCTCTCACTCGGGGCTCGACATCTGCGACGGAGCAGTTGAAGAGAATTTCAGTACCCTTGCAGTCTGCCAGGCAGGAAGGGAGAAAACTTACACCGAATACTTCAGAGCCCAGAGGGATAGTTACGGGAAAATAATGAGAGGAATTGTAGACGAAACTCTTGTATTTAAAGAATACAGCGAAATACTCCTGCCCCAGAATCAGCAGAAACTGCTTGACGAAAACGTACTTTTCGTCCCTAACCGCTCTTTTACTTCCTACTGCAGCATAGATGAAATTGAAGAAAACTTCAGAGTGCCTCTGCTGGGGAGCAGGAAGCTTCTCAGGAGTGAGGAGAGGAGCGAACAGCAGAGCTACTACTGGATTCTCGAAAAAGCAGGGCTTCCGTTCCCTGAAAAGATAGAATCTCCCAGAGACATTAACGAGCTTGTAATGGTAAAGCTCCCACATGCCGTAAAGAAACTCGAGAGAGGCTTTTTCACAGCTTCAAGCTACAGAGAATACCTGGAAAAATCCGAAGCCCTTATAAAGCAGGGAGTGATTACGAGCGAAGCTCTTGAAAACGCAAGGATTGAGCGCTACATAATAGGGCCAGTTTTCAATCTTGATATGTTCTACTCCCCAATCGAGGCAAAAATGAGCAAACTGGAACTCCTTGGTATTGACTGGAGATTTGAGACAAGCCTTGACGGGCACGTAAGGCTTCCTGCACCTCAGCAAATGGCTCTTGCTCCTCAGCAGCTCACCCCGGAATATACAGTTTGCGGGCACAACTCGGCAACCCTTCGTGAATCTCTCCTTGAAAAAGTATTCAAAATGGGAGAAAAGTACATAAAAGCCACTCAGGAGCACTACGAACCTGGAATTATAGGGCCTTTCTGCCTCCAGACCTGTGTGGACAAGGACCTGAACTTCTATATTTATGATGTAGCCCCGAGGGTAGGCGGCGGGACCAATGTGCATATGTCAGTCGGGCATTCCTATGGAAACTCACTCTGGAGAAGACCGATGAGTACAGGAAGAAGACTTGCCTTTGAGATCAGACGTGCCCTGGAACTTGAGAAGCTTGATATGATTGTCACATAAATTTATTAAGGCTTTCCGGCATTAGTAATATGAATTGTACAGGATGCCGTAAACATTAAAATGATCCCCTGAATCTGCCAGATTCAAGCCCTAAGTGAAAATTTGACAGCAGATTTCACCGGCTTTTCAGTTTGAAAATACAGAACTGGCAGGGAAAAGTGTTTGGGCTCTTCAAAAGCTCGTTTAATTAAAATCCCGCTTTGAGTTACAATTAGAATAAATCAAGGACCACATAGTAAAATTAAGAACCAGGTCTAGAACCGAAATCCTCAGACCCGATGCTAGAAAGAAATTAAAATAGAGGTTAGAGATTTCGGAGAAATACCTGCTTTATATCAGATTCTTACTCTACTGGAGGAAACTACAACTTGAGTCAGCCCTGTGTTAATATCGGCATGGTAGGCCATGTCGACCATGGAAAAACCACACTTGTTAGAGCTTTATCCGGTGTGTGGACGGATACGCATAGCGAAGAAGTAAAAAGAGGAATTTCGATAAGGTTGGGGTATGCAGAATCCACGTTCATGAAATGCCCAAAATGTCCAGAACCTCAATGCTATACTTCAGCAAAAACCTGCGAAAACTGCGGAGAAAAAACAGAAGAGCACAGGACAATATCTTTTGTAGACGCTCCAGGGCACGAAACTCTGATGGCAACCATGCTTTCCGGTGCTGCAATCATGGACGGGGCAGTGCTTGTAATTGCCGCAAATGAAGAGTGCCCGCAGCCCCAGACAAAGGAACACCTTATGGCACTGGACATCATCGGAATTAAAAATATTGTTATAGTCCAGAATAAGATCGACCTTGTATCAAGGGAAAAGCTTGTAGAGAACTATCACCAGATAAAAGATTTTGTTAAAGGCACTGTTGCTGAAAAGGCGCCTATAATCCCGATATCTGCCCAGCAGAATATTAACATTGATATCCTTATTGATGCTCTGGAAAAGCAGATCCCAACTCCACTGCACAAAATGGACAGGCCAGCAAGCATGCTGATTGCCCGGTCTTTTGATATTAACAAGCCCGGTGCTTCAATTGACGAGATCTGCGGAGGAGTTATAGGAGGCACCCTTACGGAAGGAGTGCTCCACCCCGGAGATGAGCTTGAGATCAGGCCGGGGATAAAGGTCACAACGGAAGGAATGACCAGATGGGTCCCTATTCTTACCAAAATCTCATCGGTCTTTGCAGGACCGGCAAAGGTGGACGAAGCAACTCCTGGAGGGCTTCTCGCATTAGGAACTTATCTTGACCCTGCCCTGACAAAAGGAGACTCTTTAACAGGACAGATAGCAGGTGCCCCGGGGACTCTTCCTGAAATAAGGCACCAGTTTGTTATGGAGCTGCACCTTCTTGAGAGAGTTGTGGGAGTTAGCAGGGAAGAAAAAATTAATGAAATTAAAACCAGTGAACCACTTATGCTCAACATAGGAACCGCAACGACTGTAGGCGTTGTTACAAGTGCCCGGAAAAATGAAGCCCAGGTAGCACTCAAGCGCCCGATAAGTGCAGCTATCGGGGCAAGGGTTGCTATCAGCAGGAGAATCGACTCCCGCTGGAGGCTCATTGGAGTAGGGGTAATAAAGAGTTGAAAGTTATAATTGATACCAATGGATTCATGATCCCTGTCCAGTTCGGAGTGGATATCTTCGAAGAACTGAAAAGGCTGGGTTTTAATGAGTTCTATGTGCCTGAAGCTGTTGTTTTTGAGATAGAAAAACTCATAAAGCGGGAAAAGGGTTCAAACAGAACAGCCGCAAAGGTTTCCAGGTCTATGATGAAGAGATGCCGGTTAATTGCCGGTACTGGACCTGCAGATGATGTAATACTCAGGCTTGCCATAGAGATGGAAGCAGCTGTCCTGACAAATGATATAGGGCTGAAGCGCAGGCTTGGCGAAAACGGGGTCCAGACCGTGTCTCTGCGCCAGAAAAACAAACTGGATTTTGTTTGAAAAACCCGGATCTTTCCGGGCAGCAGTTCCATTGATTAAGTTTACGGGTGATTAGCAGATGTATAAATTAATGAAACTCGTTGATACTGTTCGCATTCCTCCTACCAAACTCGGGGACGAAATAATGCCTACCATTAAAAACGCCTTGAGAGAAAAACTCGAGGGCCGTGTTGACAAAAGGCTTGGCTCGCTTGTTGCTGTTTGTGATATCGACGAGGTCGGAGAAGGGCACATCCTCGTTGGAGACGGGGCTGTGTACTACGATGTGACATTCGAAGCAATAATGTTTTTCCCGGACATCCAGGAAATCATTGAGGGTGAAGTCGTGGAAACTGTCGGCTTCGGAGCTTTCGTAGGGATTGGGCCTATGGACGGGCTGCTACATGTCAGCCAGATCACTGACGATTTTATTTCTCATGATAAAAAAAATTCAAGGCTTGTTAGTAAAGGCGGAGGCAGGTCAATTACCGAAGGCGACCATGTAAGGGCCAGAATTGTCGCGGTCAGTATCAATGAAAGAGAGCCAAAAGAGAGCAAAATAGGGCTTACAATGCGCCAGACCGCTCTCGGAAAACTGCAGTGGATCGAAGAAGCCCGCAGAAAGAAGCATTCTCAGGCAGGAGAAGAAACTGCCTGATTTGAGGAGAAAGGCAAAAGAGAGGATTTGGAATGGCAGATAAAGCCTGTCGGCAGTGTTTGAGGATCCTGGAAGGGCAAACATGTCCTGTTTGCGGGACTTCGGATCTTTCAAATGAATGGAGTGGACTTGTTATTATTCTTGATACAGAACGATCGGAGATCGCAAAAAGACTCGGGGTTGATATCCCGGACAGATTTGCCTTGAAGGTGCGCTGAGTTGAGTGTTCATATCGAACTTCCGAGAGAACTTCGCCCACTTATGAAAAAACCCTTTGGTAGATTATACAGGGGAAAGGGCAGGGATACGGTTGAGAAGTTCGCAGGGGAACTTTCGAGCCCCACAAAACTTATATCTGTAGGGGATGTTACTACCTTCCACCTGCTTGAAGCCGGGATTGTTCCGGATATCTGTATTGTGGATGACCGGACCAAAAGGAAACCGGTATCCAGAGATGTCTCGGCCCGGAACAGGGACAATGTCTATGAAGAAGTTTCGGTTGACAACCCTGCAGGGATAATCAGCGATGAGCTTATTAGAAGCCTTTGTGAAGCGTTTGCTTCGGATAAGTATCTCCGCATTTTTGTTAAAGGAGAAGAAGACCTGGCAACTATTCCGGTAATCCTTCTGGCTCCTCTAGGGTCTGTTGTACTTTACGGTCAGCCCGATGAGGGCGTGGTCTTAGTAGAGGTTAGCGAGACTAAGAAAGAAGAAATAAGGGCACTTTTTGAAAAGCTCATATGCAAAAATCAGAGTAATGAATTGAATAAGATACGGAGAATTCTAGATGGACATAAAAATCCTTAAAGACAAAAATAATCCACTTTTAAACAGAAGGGAACTGGATTTCACTGTGAAATATGAAGGTTCGACTCCTTCCAGAAGTGATGTCAAGAACAAACTTGCTGCAATGTTAAACGCTCCCCTTGAACTGCTGGTTATCCAGAGGATCAAGACTGAATACGGAATGCAGGAAAGCAAGGGTTATGCTAAGCTCTATGAAGATGCAGAGCGCATGAAAGAGGTAGAACAGGCATATGTCCTGAAGAGAAACGGTGCCCCAGGTTCAGAGGCTGAATGAGAAGAGGCTTAAGCCTTTCTGAGGTGTATAAAACATGGCAGTAAAAGATTATTACAAAGTCCAGGGCGACTCCGTAACCAGACTCAAACAGTTCTGTCCCAGATGCGGACCCGGTACATTCCTTGCCGACCACAAAAACCGCCTTGCCTGCGGAAAGTGCGGCTACACTGAATTCAAAAAATAACCCGCAAGGTAATTTATAACTCATTTTCCAACCCGGAGCGCAGGGTTTTTCCTGCGTTCCTAAAACTTATGGCCACTTTCAGAGGAAAAATTTCTCAAGCCTTTTCTTTGAAATTTCTCAAGCCTTTTCTTTGCAGATATTACCAGTTCTGTTCTTGACAAATTCAGTTCTTGACAAATTCAGTTCTTGACAAAATCCTGATTATTTTTTCACACACACTATCGCAGTTGTTTTTTAACATACGCTTATATATATATTAATATTTCAATATTTTACCATACACAGTTTATTAAATAAATATTGATTTTAGTGTATTCCATAGAAAAAGTCGGAGTTAAGGTAAATATTTTATCAAATATGTGAAACTTGCTTTTTACCCATACAATTTGGAGAAGACACACGATTTTAGATTTTTAAGGTGCATGTCGAAAAACCTGGGAGGGTTCACTTCATCCCAGACTTAAAAGTCTGGGTTTTCGTGACCCTCCGCACTCCTATAGAAGTAAATTATAAATATTTAACAATGTCAGATACTATCATGGATAAAGAATATATAATTGCGATTATAGGTGCTCTTGCAGCGATTTTAGCAGCTATAATTCAGCGTGGCCCTTTAAATAAAAAATATATAATTGTGATTATAGTTGCTGTTACATTCAGTAGTTCACTAATTTTTTACTTTTCCTTAAACGATGTTTTCCGATACCTTTATATACTATGAAAACGCCGCCGTATGTCTCTTTTCACATCTAAATCTAGATATGGTTCAAGAATCGAATTA
>JASGVX010000002.1 GCA_030054735.1 Methanobacteriota archaeon
CAGCTTCTTGATCGACAAGATAATCTTTTATGAGAGAGAATAAATCTACCATTGACTCTGCCTCCTTATTTTTGTGATGAAAGAAAAAGGATACAGAGTCAATCATAATTTACAGAACTTTCGGTACACTATCTATATTAAACTAAAATAGAAATATATTAAACTGAAATAGAAATATATTAAACTGAAATAGAAATATATTAAATTGATTTAGTTATAGTCCTTTTAGTGAAAATTGAAGACTTTTGCGATAATAGGGTCTAAAGGATAATAACTAAAATAAACACAGTAAAACGGTTACTTTTTTTAGTTTTTTAAGATTATAGAATAGGGACGTTTCACAAGCAACATTTTGATACTGTTTAGAGACTGAGTGGACAGAATGGTTCTTAACTCCATATTCACAACCGTATAAAAGATCTCTCACTTATAAGGGACGCATTGATCTTGAGAATTACATGATCTTTGAGACTGTAACACAGCACCAATACATTCTTTTGACCTTAATTCTATTTTTGAGACAACCTGGAATACTGTTTATAAATCCAAAGCTTAACAATGAGAAGATATTTATCAGAAGAAATAGAAATTAGGAAATCCTTTATTTCGTTGTTTATTAAATATATCATTTATAAAAAAAAGATTTTAAATTGAAAGAAAGGTCTTGTGAGTCCTATAGTCCATTACCTTTTCTTCACTACATTTTCTTACCAGGTATTTAAGAACAAATTTCATATTAAAAAATAAGTTTTTTTGAACAGGGAGAATGAAAATGAAGATTTTGCTTA
Source organism: Methanobacteriota archaeon (assembly GCA_030054735.1). Classification (GTDB taxonomy): domain Archaea; phylum Halobacteriota; class Methanosarcinia; order Methanosarcinales; family Methanosarcinaceae; genus Methanosarcina. The sequence continues at coordinate 789 of JASGVX010000002.1, forward strand.
TCGGCGGTGGTGGTAGGGAACACGCAATTGCCGAAGGAATTAAGAAAAGCAAGCATAACCCCATTCTTTATGCGTTAATGGCAAAGAAAAATCCGGGAATTGCCGCCCTCTGTGAGGACTTCCTCCTCGAAAAAGAAACAGAGCTTGCAAAAATTGTTGAATACGCAAAAGCCAGGAATATAGATATGGCTTTTGTGGGGCCTGAAACTCCTCTTGCAGCAGGAGTTGCAGATGCCCTGTGGGAAGCCGGAATCCCTGTTCTAGGCCCTAAAAAAGCCTGTGCGGTTATTGAGTTTGATAAAGCCTGGGCAAGAAATTTCATGAAAAAATACGGAATCGAAGGCTGCCCCGCCTATGAAGTTTTCACGGACGAAGTTCCAGCACACGCTTTCATTGAAAAGCTGGGCGATGTTGCAGTCAAGCCCTCAGGGCTTACAGGCGGAAAAGGGGTAAAAGTTATGGGTGACATGCTCCCTGACCTCCAGGCTGCCAAGGAATATACAAGTGAGCTCCTGGAAAAAGGGCCTGTGGTTATTGAGGAGCGTTTCATAGGAGAGGAATTCACCCTCCAGGCTTTTGTTGACGGAAAGAACCTTGCCTTTTTCCCTGCAGTGCAGGACCATAAGAGGGCATATGAAGGAGACCTCGGACCAAATACAGGCGGCATGGGTTCATACACCGACGCAGGAGATATCCTTCCTTTCATGCTTTCCGAAGACATTGAGAAGGCAAAAAAGATTATGCAGCATACCGTAACAGCCCTGCTTGAGGAAACAGGAACAGGGTATCAGGGCATTCTTTATGGGCAGTTTATACTTACATCCAGCGGTCCCAAAGTTGTGGAGTTCAATGCCAGGTTTGGAGACCCTGAAGCCATGAATGTCATCCCTCTTATAGAGACTGATTTTGTAGAAATTATGTCTGCTGTGATAAATGGAACTCTTGGAGACCTGCCTCTGAGCTTTAGCAGGAAAGCGACTGTCTGTAAATATGCAGTCCCGGCAGGCTATCCGGAAAATCCTGAAAAAGATAGCGAGGTAGTTGTAGGAGATATAGGGAAAGCTTCGGTCTACTATGCAAGTGTGTATGAAAAAGAAGGAAAAATTTACACTACCAGCTCCCGCGCCATTGCCGCCGTAGGGTGCGCAGAAACAATAGAAGCTGCAGAAAAAATCGCTCAGAATGCTCTTGAAAATATTCAGGGTAAACTCTTTTTCAGGAGAGATATAGGAACTGCCAGTCTTATCCAGAAAAGAATAGACCACATGAAAGAAATTAGAGGCTGATTGCTTAATAGATCTGCAGGAGTAACGAGCGAAAATAAGTACTATACAGGAGTATATAGTCTAAATTCAGCTAGAAATAAGTAGGGGTTGAGACGACGAAGAGAGATCTACTTTCTATAACTGACCTGTCCAGGGAGGAGATATACGAACTCCTTGAATCGGCCGTTGACCTGAAGAAAAAACGTAAGGCAGGAGAAGCTACCGAGTACCTGAAGCACAAAAGCCTTGGAATGATTTTTGAAAAAAACTCCACAAGGACCAGAGTATCCTTTGAAGTTGCAATGACAGACTTCGGAGGACACTCCCTTTATCTGAACTCCAGAGATATCCAGATAGAAAGAGGCGAGACCATTGAGGATACAGCCAGAACCCTTTCAGGTTATCTGCATGGGATCATAGCCAGGGTTTTGAGCCACGAGACCGTGAAAAAGCTTGCCGAGTTCTCGACCATACCTGTGGTCAATGCCCTCTCAGACATGGAACACCCCTGCCAGATACTTGCCGATTTCATGACTATAATGGAACACAAAAACAGGTTTGAAGGCCTGAAATTTGCCTGGATAGGGGACGGGAACAATGTCTGTAATTCTGCCCTTCTTGGCTCGGCAATTATGGGAATGGAGTTTTCCATTGCCTGCCCTAAAGGCTATGAGCCCAAAACCGAGTTCCTTGAACAGGCAAAAGCCCTTGGAGGCAAATTCACGATTACGGATGACCCTAAAACTGCCGCAAAAGATGCAGATATAATCTATACTGATGTCTGGGTCTCTATGGGTGACGAAGCAGAAGAGGAAAAACGCCTGAGAGATTTTGCTTCTTTCCAGGTCAACGCCGAACTCCTTGGAGATGCAAAACCGGACGTAATAGTAATGCACTGCCTACCCGCCCGGAGAGGCTTTGAAATTACGGACGAGGTAATGGACGGCCCGAATTCCGTAGTCTATGAAGAGGCAGAAAACCGCCTTCATGCCCATAAAGCCCTTATCCTGAAATTGATGGGATGAAATTTTCATCAATTTCACCAATTATTAGTAAGGAAATGACAGAAAAATAAATATATTTCTCAGGTTGGTGGGCTTTTTCACCTTCCGAAAGGGTGCTCAAGGAAAAAGTTTAAGAATAAAGAGTACTACTATGTGCTACTACAACACAAGCTACATCATGCGAGAGTTGCCCAGCCAGGTCAAAGGCGCCAGGTTCAGGGCCTGGTCTTGTAGGAGTTCGTGCGTTCGAATCGCACCTCTCGCACTCAAAATAAAAGTTCTTTTGTAACTATTCAGCCTATCAAAACATCTCTGTTGGCATTGATTCTAACGAAAACGAGGAAAGCGAGAATTAACTTGTGAATAATGAGAAAACGCGGTCAATCGCCAGCAGTAAAAGAAAATCAAATTACAGAAATTTGTTGATTGAATATTAGTACATTAACTCCGACTTTTTGTATAGAATACACGAAAATCAATATTTATTTTATAAGTTATTTCAGTCCTTTTGATTCTGATTTTAATGAAAAAGTGGATGATAAATATATTCTTACTCAATAGGGACTCAATAAGGAATATATCAAATATGCGCTTTTCCGTAATTAAGTCAATTGCATTTGAAAATAAATCAAATTTCCAATAATTGAAATCCGTAGTTTTCGTAAATAAATCTGTAGTTTTCGTAAATAAATCTGTAGTTTTCGTAAATTAATGATTACACTAAGATTAGGAGAATTTTGAGGAAGAAATAGTTTTATTTCTCTTTAGTTTTGGCTGCATAAAGCATTCTGAACCCTGGAGCTATTTTTTCTCTTCCTGCGTTTTCACCGGGCCGGGGTCGACCTGTAAGCCGGATAAATCCTTCTTTTGACCCCAGAAGCCGGTTTTGCAATTCACACCGTATTTCGTTTCTAAAGTCTTCATATGCTAACGCATTCATTTACGCATTTTTTCCGCTTCAGACAGGGGTGTTTACCTTAATCCTATTACCGTTGACAATATCGTTTTCAGTCACCTGAACTCCAATGATGGTTGAGTTTTCTCCTGCGGTCAGAGAATAGGCAGATCTTGCATGAACTCCGTTTTCTGTGCTTTCAGTTGAGTAGGGAACAGTTATCTCAAATAAACCGTTTTCGTCCGCCACGTTGCCTTTCTGATACACGAATTTTCTACCTGTGTTTGAGCTGATTTCAAGTGTTGCCATTACAATCTCTTTGGGGCTTACAGTTCCCGAAATCGTGGCTCCCTTTACATACTCGAATATCTTAACAGTATTATTTTTATTACTATTATCGTCTTCTGTTGTGTTCAAAGCACTTTCGTGGATCAGCCTGAAGTTTTCCAGTGAAGTTCCATCAAGTTTATGAAGCTTATATACCTGGGTCTGCAAAAGTGCCTGTTTGGGAGTCGCAACGGTTCTGAGGCCTGTATTTCCTTTAACGGTTTCGATATCGTAATAGTCTTCAATATTCTTTCCGGCTACTCTGGTAATAGCACTAAACTTACCTTCTGCCATCAGTGTGTCGGTTATTACATATTTTACATTGAGTTTTTCTATTATTGTTTTTGCTTCATCTTCGGAATCCGTCAGGAAGAAGTCCGCAGAATCTTCCATGCCTGTCTGGAAGTTATTTGATACTGCAGGCCGTTTTCCTACATATACTATCCAGTTTCCGTAGTCCCACCAGCTAAGGACCCCATACTCAGGAGTTTCTGAAGGTTCAAGATAATAGGAAGTTTCAGGTGTGGAAGCTGCAAGCCATTCAAGAGAGTCCTTCCATTCAGGACCAACTGAGACTGCATCTGTTATAAAAACTGCACAGCCCCATATGCTAGGTACAAAGACCAGACCTACAAGTACCACCCCTGAAACTAGTTTAAAGTAGTCCGCTTCTTCAGTCTTCCTATTTGATTCTGCCATTTTTCTGGCTTTTGATTTTGATTTCGTTTTTAATGCTGTTTTTTTCCCTGTTTGAAGGGTGGGTTCCGAATCTATCTTTCTTTCCTTCCTGGGTTTTATAAGCTTTTTTAATTCATTTTCGAAATCAAATGATTCAAGCAGAATCCAGAGGACATAGGCAGTAAGAATTGAGATATTTACTGCAAAAAGATAGGTAAAGCGCCTCTGGGAGAGTGCAAGATATGCATAAAACAGTGTCCATAAAAAGAAAAATATACTTTCTGGTTTTGTTTTTTCGTTTTTTAATTCCAGGGCGATCAGGAAAAACCCTGCAACTGCGGCCAGAAAAGTAAGTCCAAAACTTCCCAGTACTGCCGAGAAGGTAAGTTTTCCATCTGAGGTCAAAAAGAGGGGTGTTGCTTCAACAATTGTGCTTATGTATTCTCCTTTGCCTGAAAAGAACCTCACTCCTTCTACAATGAACGCGTAATATTCAGTGGAAAATATCCTGAGGAAAAGAAGCCCTGAGCCGGCAACGAGGATTAAAATAGCAGGGTAATACTTCCAGTCCATCCCTTTCTTTGAGGCATATGCCGAAAAGCCCCAGAGAAGGAGAATTCCGGCAAGCATAATCAGTAAATACACTACCTGGAACCAGGAAAGGTACATAGCACTCATTTCAAGTCCCTGGCGGACTGCTCCTGCCGAGAGGGGGATGGTAAACAGAAATGTTGAAAACAAAGTTGCTGTCGAGCAAACGAATACGTAGTCCGATTCTTTTCCTGCTTTCAGGTCGAGTGTTGCCTGAACTAATGCATAAAGAACAATAAAACTGACGAATGCAGGAGCTCCTATCCATGTAAATATAAATAAGGAAAAAAAGAGCCCTGAGGCCATTGAAAGAAGCAGAGGATTTATGAGTTTTTTATCTGAGGATATATTTTTTAGTGAACTTAATGAAAGTTTACTTTCTCCTGCAAGTTTTAAGGCAAGTATGAAAAATGCATAAGCTACTGTTGAGAGGAAGACTTCGGCTACGTGGTGGTCAACTGTTCCAAAACGGGATATGTATACATGAGCAGGCAGAGCCGCAAAAACAAAAGCCCCTAGAAGTCCCGTTCTTCTGTCAAAGACTGAAGTCGTTAGCACATAAACCGGGATTATTGTCAGGACTCCCAGCAGTACTGGTAAGAGTGCACCTGCAAATTCGGCAGTATGAATGTCTGGCTGTCCTCCTCCCATAATTATTGCAAGCAGGGCGCCTAAGAGGTCAAAGAACGGCGGCCACCCAACCTCAAAACCATATGGATAGTTAATGTAGGTATCAAAGTTGAGAAAATGGGGGAAATTAAAGGTTGTATAAAGAATGCGCCGCATATGATAAAATTCATCAAAGCCCGTGAAGGTTATGCCCCCATCTGCAGTAAGTGAAGCATAGGAGAGCATGCGCATAAGGAAAGCAACTATTATTGCAGCAATAAGTGAAATAAATTTAATTCTTGAACTATGAGATGATAGTTTTGACTCCAGATGCCTCATGTTTTTATTCATAGAGACCACATCATTATATGTTTTAGTTTTTCAATAGTTTTATTTTATTTACAACTTTTTAAATAAGTGGGTATGTAAAAATAGTCCATTTATTTCATTCGATTATTTGATATTATCTTATTTCTTCCAGCATCTTCTTATCACAAACAATTATGCTTTATATTAATGATACTTTCACTCTGAAAATACTAATAGTTCTTAAATGTTTATCTTCTTCATGAATTTTCTAAATGGAACAGCATGTTTATTTTTTAGAAACATTCTTTGTTGAAAATCACATTAATTTAGTTATTTATCGCTTCGGGAGTGTAGAGGGTCACTAATTATACTGCCTTCAGAGTTTTTTGCTAATTACATTCATTATAATCAAATTTTCGCTTTCGATTTTAATGCTTTATACCTAATTTACATGTTTTTGCCCCATATTGAATTATCGAAAAGCCTGTAATGGACATGAGTTTTGCACTTTGTTCTATCATTATTTATATTGTTTGTAGTAGAAAGGATTATACACATATTTCTATGATTATAAAGGTTATTAGTTAATGTTAATTTTTTGAGTAGAACTTGTCATACCTACCATTATTAAAATATGTTCATGAGTTTAGTTAAAAAATGAAATTTTTGTGTATAGAATCCTATCCAGAGATAAACTCTAAAATGTCCAAAATTTGATAAATCAATTTTAGTCAAAAATTTTTATTTTAATGGAGACCTTAAAATGAAGCTTTCTATAATCTTAGGTACAAGACCAGAAATAATTAAAATGTCTCCTCTGATAAGAGAATGTGAAAAAAAGAGTCTTGATTATTTTGTTCTGCACACAGGCCAGCATTATTCCTATGAGATGGATAAGGCTTTCTTCGATGACCTCGAGCTGCCGAAACCGGCTTATAATCTCGATGCAGGTTCCGGAAGTCATGCAGAGCAAACAGGTAAAATCATGCAGGGTATCGAAAAAGTCCTTATTGAAGAAAAGCCCGATGTTGTTTTAGTCCAGGGTGATACAAACACTGTACTTGCAGGTGCACTTGCTGCTTCAAAATTACATATAAAAGTAGGGCATGTGGAAGCTGGCCTGAGAAGTTATGACCGTAGCATGCCAGAAGAAATAAACCGAGTTGTAGCGGATCATATTTCGGACTATCTCTTTGCGCCCACTGAACTTTCAAAACAAAATCTGCTGAAAGAAGGTATTGATGAAAGTAAAATCTTTGTAACTGGCAATACAATTGTTGATGCCGTTTTGCAAAATTTAGAGATTTCTAAGCAGAAAGTAGATGTTCTAAATGATCTGGGCCTGAAGTCTAAAGAATACTTCCTTCTAACCTCTCACAGAGCTGAAAACGTCGATAACCGGGAACAATTGGGCAAATTATTGAAAGGCATTTCCACGATTCAAAAAGAATATTCGCTGCCTGTTGTTTTCCCTATACACCCGAGAACAGAAAAAAGAATCAAGGACTTTGGCCTTTCATTGGAAGGTATCAGGACTATAAAGCCTGCAGGTTTTCTGGAGTTCCTGCAGCTTGAAGCAAATGCCAGACTTGTATTCACGGATTCAGGAGGGGTTCAGGAAGAAACCTGTATTCTGGGGACACCCTGTGTAACGCTAAGAGACAATACTGAAAGGCCAGAAACACTGGAAGCTGGCTCTAATATCCTTGCAGGGGTTGAACCTGACCGTATAATTCAATCAGCTATCAAAATGATGCAGGAAAAAAAGAGCTGGGACAATCCTTTTGGAGATGGAAGGGCTAGAGAAAAAATAATTGAGATTCTGAGGGCCAAATAATGGCATCTTCAGCAGAGAGTGTCCCACTGGATATTGTCTGTTTCTCTGATATTTTCTGGGACGCTCTCTGGCAGAGGCATCAGCAATTATTTACAAGGTTCCCTTCTAACTGGAGAATTCTATTTATTGAGCCCACGTCAATTCCTGTTCTCCTTAAACAGCCTGGTCGGTTATTCACAAGAAAATATCTAAATATAGAGATTGTTTCATTACCATCAATCCCCCTGATTGACAGATCAGAGAATTTACGGTGGATTAATGATTCTTTAATCTCTTTCTGGCTCCGTTTCATATTAAAAAAGAAGAATATAAAAGAGCCTGTTCTTTTCTACTATGAGCCCAGATATTCGAGTTTAATCGGGAAGCTGCAGAATAAAATGGTTATCCTGGATTATATTGATGATAAACTTGCATTCTCTAATGTCCCGTCCTGGATGAAAAAGTATATGGACCGCTTAATCGAGAAAGCAAACCTCATTTTCGTAGCTTCTTCATATTTACATAAAAATATCCTGAAGACCAGAAAGAATAACGTGTATCTGATTGGTAACGGAGTTGATGTAAAGCATTTCAGAAAGGCAATGACAGATATCCCAATTCCTGGCGATATGGAACACATAAAAAAACCGATTATAGGATACACTGGTGCCCTGAGTGACTGGGTAGACTTTGATATAATTAGAGCAATTGGAAAGGAATATCCGGATTTTTCTCTTGTGCTGATTGGGCCGGAATTCCCCAATATAAAAAATGAAATTAATTCCTTAAAGCAATATCCAAATATATTTATCCTCGGGGCAAAACCTTATGAAGTGCTTCCGAATTACCTTAAAGCTTTTGATCTTTGTATAATCCCTTTCAAGATTAATGAGTTAACATTGAGTTCGAATCCCCTCAAATTTTATGAATATATTTCAAGTGGGAAAAATGTAATTTCGGTCAATTTACCTGAAGTAAAGCAGTTTGACCATACAGCATATGTTGCAAATAATTTAGATGAATTCCTGCAGTTTATCCCTATTTCTCTCAATAAAAAAGTGAATGTTGAAGAAGTTCTTAAGATTGCAGGAGAAAACTCATGGGACCGAAAGTCGGAAAAGATGATTAAGTTGATCATTGAAACGTTGAAATTATAAAACCTACATTCGGCAGGTCGATACTTAATTTTTCATAATTTTTGTTTATACCGGTTTTGAAATAATTTTGAAATAATATAGTATTTGTACGCAACTTTTAGGTTTACATATGGCCAATTAATAATATCTCATACCAAACTTTTATGAAAAAATAATCCAGTATTTATGTATGTGGTGATAGTTGAGCCACATGTTAAGCAACTTTCAATCTTATTTCTAGCTAGGGGTTAGCATAAAACGACATCAAGAAAAATGTTCTGATTTTTAATGTCGACCTGCCGAAAGTAGCTCCTCTTCATCTTGAAGTTTGATTAGCACCATGAAAAATAATATATCATTTAAAGTATAGGAAATGTATCAAATTTAAATTGGTGAAACGCCAGCTACAGTTGTGTATGCAAGAAGGACGAAGTAATTATTGTACAAACAATTATTGTACAAACAATTATTGTACAAACTAATTCTTCGATTTACTTTACAAACCCTTCATCTTTAAGGCTCACGTACCTGCCATCACCTATAATTATGTGGTCAAGGATATCGATCCCGAGGAGTTTTCCTCCCTCAACCAGTTTTTCAGTAACCATTATATCTTCCCTGCTCGGGCTTGGATCTCCTGAGGGATGGTTGTGGACCATGATTACGGACGCTGAGGATTCCATAAGGGCAGATTTAAAAACCTCGCGCGGGTGAACGATGCTTGCATTCAGACTGCCTATGGAAACCGTTTCTTCTTTCAGGACCTGGTTTTTTGTATCAAGATACAGTGTTACAAATTTTTCCTTTTTTTGTTCCCGCATCTTAGGGTACATCAATGAATAGACATCTTTAGGAGAACAGATTTTTCTTTTTGGCTCGTCCACAAAAGTCTCAAGCCGCCTTGCGAGTTCAAAGACAGCAGCTATCTGGGCAGCTTTTGCTTTCCCTACCCCATGGACCTGCATAAGCCTTGAAACATTTGCAAGGCTTAGCTGCTTTATATTATATTCCATGAATATCCGGCTGCAAAGACTGATAACGTTCTCTTCTTTTGAGCCTGTCCTCAGAATTATCCCCAGCAGTTCAGCGTTTGAAAGGGACTCCGGCCCGTTCTTAATGAGCCGTTCCCTTGGACGCTCTTCTTCTGGAAGGTCATGAATCCTGATTTTACTTACTTCCATATTCAATCCCCTATTATCTTACTCTGACCACAAACCGAACAGACATTTTGCAACCATCACGACTCTGTGTGCAGAGTATACGAGATATACTCGTGATCGCAATTCTTTTCGGGAATATAGTAAATGTTACAGTATCTAATACTATTAAGAGTTTCAATATTTGAACATTTCTAAAAACAAACCGGTTCTGGTAATATATTGGAAATTTTGTTATATTTTTTACACAGCGACAGACCTCTCGAATATTAAAAGGTTGTATTTAAAAGAGATTGCAGGAAGGTGCCAACCCTTACTTATACCGGAAGATCCATAAGGCTCTTTGATGAAAGTCATTTCTGTTGTTGGGTATAAGAAATCGGGCAAATCAGCCCTTATTTCAGCTCTTGTCCGGCAGCTTTCCGGATTCGGGACAGTGGGCACTGTAAAACATATGGGAGAAGAGTACCTCAATCCCGAAGAAATGGATACAAGAAGGCATTTTGGTGCAGGAGCAGATATCTTCATAGGTATCACAGGCAGCGAGCTTGTCAGCTTTGCCAGAAACTACAGTCTTGAAGATGCCCTTGATATGCTCTGTGACCGGGGAATTGATTTTGCTGTCGTAGAAGGGTTTAAAGAAAGCAGCCTTCCAAAAATAGTACTTGGGGATCTTGAAGAAGCTTCCAATGTAGTTATCCGGATACCTGAAGACATTGGCCCTAATGAGGAACTTACAGCTTCCCTCGCAGGAATCACCCTTGCCCAGCCAGACCGCTATACCCTGGAAGCCCTTATAAAAAAAGTCCGGAAAAACCCGAATATTAGAAAAGCAGGAGCAATCGGTACCTTTTCAGGCATTGTCCGCGAGCTTTCCGGAGATACTAAAACCTCCAGGCTGGAGTTTGAAAAATACGAACCAGAAGCCTCAAAAGTCCTCGACAGGATCCGGGACGAAATAAAACTAAAAGAAGGGATCCTTGAAGTCCTCATCCATCACAAAACAGGTGTAATCGAAGCCGGAGAGGGCATTGTGTATATTGTTATTGCATCCGTCCAAAGGACCGAAATCTTCCCCGCCCTCAGTGAAGCTATTGAAAGGATAAAAGCTGAAGCTCCTATATGGAAAAAGGAGTTCACTGAAAAAGAGGAATTCTGGGTCCACGATAGAGAGAAGACCTGATAAGAGAAGACCTGATAAGAGAAGACCTGATAGCAGACAATAATGCAAAGAATCCAAGCAGAAAAGATAAGGAAGCGATGAAAAACAGATCCAGGAGCAGCAAAAACAGGGATGTAATTGAATGAATGGAAAAACAGAACTTAAACCGGGCAGGACAATCAGCAGAAACGCTATTATCCTGGCAGGAGGAAGAGGACGCAGAATGGGCATGGTCGAAAAAGCCCTTCTTGAATATGAAGGAAAAAGCATCCTCGAACACCTGCTTGAAAAGCTCTTTCGGGTTGTTGATGTAGTTATCCTTTCAGTCCGTGATACTTCGCAGAAAGAAAAACTCATTCCGCTGCTTGAAAAATTCCCGAACCGGCAAATCCGTTTCTGTTTTGATTCAAGAGAGGACGCCGGGCCCCTTGAAGGCATAAGGGCAGGGCTGCTTGAATCCGGATCAGAATACTCTTTTGTATGTGCCGGAGATATGCCTTTTGTAAACTCTGAAGTTGTTTCCCTCCTGTTTAAGAAAGCAATAGGGCATGACGCTGCTCTCCCGAGGTGGGAAGAGAGAATGTTTGAGCCTCTTCATGCAGTCTATTCCAGAAATATGCTTCCTGAAATCGAAAAAGCCTTTGAGAGAGGTAAACTTTCGGTGCTTGCGCCGGTTTTTCAAATGAAGGATCTTATTTTTGTGGATGTTTCGGAGATTCGGGAAATTGATCCTGAGTTAAGGACCTTTGCGAATATCAATACGGTTGAAGACCTTGAGAGTATGATTGGGTCTGCGCTGAGAAAAGTGGAATTGTAATAAAATACTCTATTAATTAACAGAATCTATTAAATCAGGTTTTTCAAGGAAGTTGTCCAGAACCTCTTCGATTGTATTAAATTTAAGGTATTGCAGGTTACTATGAAGTCTCTCATAACTGAAGTTTTTCATTCAAAACCACCTTCACTAAGGAATAGTTTAAATATGACTTCAAGTTTTCACTTTCCTAATGGCTCTTTAATTGCAGTTCCCAAAATCATTAATGACAATTTAGGGTATAAGTAAGTCTTTGAAATTAAATTTGCACCATTCCTCATCTTTCCATCAAGCTCAAGTTCTTAACTCTCCCCAGTCAACCTGAGCCTGTACACCTTGTTTTGTTTCGTAGTGATGCAGGGCAGGGACTCCCTACTCAGGTCGGACTTTTTGAACGAAGTCCTTGACTATGGTTTTTCCTCCATCAAAACCCATTTCTTTGACTTCACGATAGGGTCGAATAGCAGTAAAGGGACCTTCTTTGAGTTTTTCAAGAATATAAGGTTTGAAAGGATCAGGCTTGCTCTTTCTTCCAGGACGTTTCTGAGGTTAAGGTAAGGTTTTCAGCCGAAGATATTTCCTTACAGTTTTCCTGCCAAAACCTCTTTGTCTGGAGATTTTACTGATCGAAAAGCCCTGTGAATACAAATCTCGTATTAATAGCCATTCCCACACTGTCAACATTATTTATAATCCTCAAACTTTTCTAAAGGATTGGAAATTGGGGAATTTTAATCCGGCTAAAATAAGGAATTATTCACCGGCATTGACGATCAGATAGATCAGGACGAATCTTCTTCAAAAATATTGAAAAAGAAAATTTTGGGCTGAATTGTAGAAATGTCCCTGTTCAGTCCAACAGAGTAAAATACATTCTCCTGTTGCTTTTCCCTTTGTTCTGGAGTTTCTCAATTTTGATTCCCTTTATTTCTCCTGTATTTTTCAGGTGTGTCCCACCACAGGCTTCAATTGTCACGCCTTCGATTTCTACAAGGCGGACTTCTGTCACCTCTTCAGAGAAACCTCTGGCGAGTGTAGTAAGCCTTGAAAGTTTTTCTTCAGCTTCCTTGCGGCTGACCAGGTCGAAGTTTACAGGATGGTTCCCGGCTATTACCTCATTTGCTATTTTTTCGTATTCAGAAAACTTGCCCCTGTCAAAAGCATCAAGGCTGAAATCAACTCTGCTCTGGTCAAGCCCAAGCTGGTTTCCGGTAATCTGGGCTCCTGCTTCCCTTTCTATCACATTTGCAATCACGTGGGTTGCGGTATGCATGCGCATGTGCCTGTAGCGACGGTCCCAGTCAATAACTCCTTTTACCTTGTCTCCCGCTTTCAGGCATTCAGATCCGGTTTCACCTGCAAAGGCAATCTCGTGGCTTATATCTCCATTGAACTTGCCAGCATAAACAACTTCAAATTCAGCCCCATCGCTCTCTCGAATCAACTTTCCGGTATCATTGGGCTGCCCACCACTTTCAGGATAGAAAGCCGTGCGGTCAAGGACAATATACTTGCCTCCCGTAACTTTTTCAACGCTTGCTTCGAATTCTTTCAGGTAACAGTCAAGAAAGTAAAGCATTTCTGTCATTATCAAACCTCTTTAATAAAATCAAAATATTATACCCACTGGAAGCAAAAATATACTATCAGGTAACTGGATCTTCCTTTAAAATAGTTTCCAAACAATACATTCATTCCCTAAAACCGGTTTTTAATTGTATTTAGCTTCAAGAATTGTGTCCCCAGATTTTCCGGAAACCAAACTCAAATTAAGGGAACAGAGGATATCTATATTTGGCATGAAAGTTCCTTCAATTACTTTCATTTGGCATGAAAGTTCCTTCAATTACTTTCATTTTGGCATGAAAGTTTCTTCAATTACTTTCATTTTTGTGCCTGCTATTTAGAAAATTTCATGTGTGTTTTTCCTGTATATACAAGGACATTCAAGAATAAAATCTCCTGGCATGCTGCCGTTTATTGCCTCAGAAATAGAAGAATAAAGCCCGCTCCCATCAAGCGAAGTTAATGACTGTTACGACTGGCCCCTTTGAGTAGACGAAGGAGAGAGTTCTTGAAGATAAAAAATCCCTAAATAAAAAAAACATGTGAAAAAGATAAGATAAGATAAGAAGAAAGCATCAAGAAGCTATTCTTTCGAATCTTTTTACCTTTATTAATGCATTCAGGTTCTGGTATTCCGAAATTTCAGGTTAGGAATCGGATTTTTATACCGCTGTCAATGATAGCAACGCTGGCCTGAAGTTTTTCTTTTCTGGTTTTGAGCTCTTCTTTTAAGGCAACCAGTTTCTTTTCAGAACTTTCGATCTCTTCTTCAAGCAGGCGTGATCTTGCGAGAAGTTCTGTTTCCTTATGTTCAAGGCCGGCAAGTTCTCCGGTATCCGAGCTTGCTAGTTCGGATTTTTTGGCTTCAAACGCATTTCGAGCTTCGACATACTCTCTTTTTTTCTCCTCAAAGCCCAGGATTGCAGACCTGACCTGTGCCAGAGCTTTTTCTTTTTTCTGGGTTTGTATATCAAGGGCAGAGTCTTCAAAAACCTTCTGAAGCTCCTGGAAAAAAGAAGTGTCAAGGTTAACAGGGGCTTCAAGGCAGATATCAAGCTGCTGCTTTACCTCTGGCTTTAAGGTATATTTGCCGCTTTCATGGAGTTTCTTTATTCTTGAGAGGTTGCCTGAAAAAGGCAGGACAAGGGAGCTCAGGCCTGTTTCTGCTTTTTTGAGTCTGTCACTTGCAAGGGCAAATTCTTCTTGAAGGCTTTGCAGTTTTTGCCAGGCTTCTCCATGTTTGAGTTTTTCAAGAGCCTGACTGTTTCCGGCAATTTCATCTTTTAGAGCCTGGATTTTCTGGTTTTTAGATTCCAGTTCCAGGTTTTCAGATTTTATTAAGGATGATAATTCCCTGACTTCGTTTATACCTTCAAAAGCTGCTTCAATAGATTCCATTTCCTGTTTATGGCCCTGGATTGTTTCACTGAGCTCGTTGAGGACCTTACCCAACCTGCCAAGGTTGTCAGTAATTTCTTTTGATTCCTCGGGGAAGACAGGTCTGGTGTATCGGAAGCTCCTGTTCATATTTTCAAGGCAGGTGTTCAGGTTCTGCATAGCTGCTTCATGAAACTCTTTAAGAGCCCTGAAATCTTTATTTTCCGGAGTCTCGAGCTTATCTATAAATACTCCGACCTGTTTTGTCACATTTTCGCGGTTGCTCTTCGCTCGCTTTACAACTCTTATGTCAAAATTTCCCTCAACTTTTGCATCCAGAAGACTTTCATTGCTTTCTTTAAGTTCAGAAATTGCAGCCTCAAGTTCTCTAAAAAGGCCTGATACATCCTTTTCTATTTCAGAAGATATTTTTTGAGAACTTTCCTCCAGCCGCTCAGGCAGTTCATCAAAACCGATTTCGCTGGAAATATTCTTTTCATGTGAACTTTCTTGCTTTCCGAAGAGCTTTTTAATCCACTTCAATTTAGGCCTTCCCTGAATTTGATGTTATATATGGAGCCAATAAATTTATAGTCAGATAACTTTGTGATAATTATAACATGATACGGTTTAATACCTTAACTAATAAATAATCTGGGTTAAATAAATTGACTGAGTTAATGAATTTGACTGAGTTAATGAATTTGACTGAGTTATTGATTTGGTAAAAGTTAGTGTCGTGACCATTTAATTTCTTCATATAAAACTTTGACATTTTCTCATCTGCATTCTTCCTCGTAAACCTCCATTCAATTTTCCTTTTGTGTTCATCCCTTCTCTTTGTCTATGAATCCACTTCATGTTAAAGTGTTTCCATGTCCTCAATCCTTCTTCCTGTATAATAACTTTCTTTCTGCAGGTTGACATTTAATTATTTATAATTTTTGTTGATGCCGATTTTGAAATAATACATAGTATTTGTGCATAACTTTTAGGTTTACATATGATCAATTAATAATATCTCATACTAAACTTTTATGAAAAAAATGATCCAGTATTTATGTATGTGGTGATAGTTGAGCCACATGTTAAGCAACTTTCAATCGCATTTCTAGATAGGGGATAGCATAAAACGACATCGAGAAAAATGTTCTGATTTAATATCGACCTGCCGAATCTAGGTTATTAGGCTTGGGATTATCGTAGCCAGAGCCTTTATTTTTCAATATCTTTTAACTCCGGTCTGAGGGGTTTATTCAAACACGAGGAAACTATAATAATATTTAATAAGAGTTATTTGTATTTAATTCTTTGCTATTTTTACGTAGTTATATACTAAATGCTAATCAAAATAAGTATCATGAGGATAAATCCCTTTACAAATCATCTTAATTTTTTATAACATCAAAAAATTAAATGCGTGAACACCGTAACTCCAGATAAACCTGCAATTCTTGCAGATCACCCTAAGCTAATATCTTAAGATTTATGGACTCGGCGGGATTTGAACCCGCGGCCTTTACGTTGCGAACGTAACGATCTACCCCTGATCTACGAGCCCATTTACGAAAAAGAGAATAATGAAAAAGTTTTCCGGAAACTTTATCCGGCACTTTTTTCTTTCTCAGATACGGTAGAGTTCCATAATCTGGATATTCTCGACACCCGGTACTTTGGAAAATGCTTCTTCTACGGCTTCGGTTCCCCCTTCTTCATCGTTTACAATCAGCGTAACAACCAGGGCCTTTAATCCAAAGGCTATTGGCGCTTCGGCTATGTCACCGTGAAGCTCGGCTCCTGCCGGAATTACAGCTTTGAGCCTATCCTTCAGTTCTGCAAGGTCGGTGTCAACGCTTTCTGGCATAATTTTCATTTTTGCTGCAACATCGCCCATTTAAATACCTCTTATTATTCATATTTATACTGTAAAACGTTTACAATTTATATCTGGATCTTCCGGCAATCTGTCCGAAATCACGGAGCTTTGAATCCGCACTTGGGACAGGTATATACATTGCCCTGTTGCCTGCAGCTTGCGCATCTTCCGATCTCTACTCCGCACTGGGGGCAGGGAAACTTTACATAGCCTTTTTCCACAAGGCGAATTCCGCACGAGGTGCAGTATTCAACTTTCTTTGATGACATTTTTATTCTCCTTAATTATTCTTTATAGGGAATTGCAATGAATTAACCGGTGAATCAGGCACTTTCATTAAGCTCAAGTATCCTGCTTTTTTTTGGCACCTGTATCAACACATCAACAAATCTGCTGAATGAATCTAATTATGCTTTTTGGACACGGTTTGCTTCTCTCCCTAGTCATATACGATATACAATTTAAATATTCCCCTTTACAGTCGTACAGGGTACAGGCTTCCCGTACACTGCCTGAATCACTCTTTCCGGGAATTTTCCATTTATAATTACGCACTCCATTTTGTTTTTTTGAAGGAATCCAGGCAGCACCGGGTCAATACAGCTCTTAAACCCTCCTGTTAAATCCGATATAAAAATTTCTCTGCTCAATTTTCCTTCCCTGAATATCCCGTCAACATCTGTAGCTTTAATAAATCGACTTCCTGTCTGCTTAGCTACCCAGGCAGCAATCGTGTCCGAGGAAACATTCCATGAATGGGGTAGAGGATCTTCTGCTCTCAGGACCCTGTAAGGAAACAGAATGGAAACGCCAGTGGTCAGCTCTTTAATCGAATCCGTGCTTTTTACATGGCTTTTGTCCTGAAGATAATAGGCATATTGTTCCATGGCAAGTATAGCCATCCAGTGAGCTGCGTCATCTCCGAAACCAAACCTCTCGTCAGCTCTTCTTACGCTGTTAGCGAATATCCCTCCCCCAGGCACAATAAGGATGGAAAAGGGCATTTTTTTGGAAATAAGCTCATCAGGAACGGTCACATGCTCTCCTGACCCAAATTCTTTTACAAGCCTGTTAACAAGTTCTGGAGCTTCCTGGATCAGGCTCCCTCCTACTTTGATGACCACTCTACTAGATTTCATTTATAGTTCTTATCCACTGTTTATTAACTACTTTAAATTTATTTCTATATTTCTTGCGAAGAGGATTCTAATGCCTCAATTTCTTAATGTCTCAGTTTCCAGTAATCGGGCGGCAGCATATGCAGGAAATACTTTAGATATCTCTTCTCCCCAATGCCCTGCAATCGAAATACATTCAAGTCCAAGCTTTTCTGCAGCTTCGGCTATTATAAATTCACCAAGTCCCGCTGCTGCAATTTTCTTAAGTCCGTTCCTTTTTGCAACCTCAGAAATAGCTTCAGCAAGGGTAGAAACCTGCTTTTCCTTTACCTGTTCTGCGATCTCGTATATCTCCTGCTCCCCCAGTTCTGAAAGGTCTGCACAGACCAGCCTTGCAATCCTGCGCATGGAATCTATTTTAGTCCTGCCCGCTCCGTCAGCAGTCTCACAGGTATACTTGCTTTCATCAATTTTTCCGAGTATTAAATATGTATCTGCTGTTGTTGCAAAGAGTTCCGAAGAGGTTCTGCATGTGCCCTTTTCAAGATTTACTTTTTCAAGAAGTGCGGCGAGATTTGTCCTTAGAATGCCTGCATATACAAGTTCATTCCTGAGCAACCTTTCAAAGTCCGTATACCCTGCCCTGTGCTCTCCTGATATAATCGGAATAATATCGCTTGTGGTGCTGCCAACATCAACAAAAATACAGTCTCCGATTTCTTCCCCTATCAGTCTGGCCGAAGCTGCCCAGTTTGCAGCAGCAAGCTCTCTTAAGGAATCGCTTTCGCTCTGGAACCTTCCATGGCTGTTTATATACGAGACATTCTCAGGGCCAAAAGCAGAATTAATATTTTCTTTTATGAAGCGTATGCCCTGCTCTTTATTCTCAAAACAATCGGCAAGTTCTCCAGTCATCACAACAGCGACTTTTTCAGGATTTAGCCTTTGCGAGATCTCTTTTAAGACTTCCGGAAGACGGGTATTTTTCCAGAGGGGCAGGTAATGAAGTTCTACAAGAGTTCCGTCTGAGGAAGCAAGTTTTGTGTTTGCCCCTCCAATGTCAATTCCTATTATTTTTGAATACATTTCAATTCCTTTCCGCGTTTTTTCCAGGTCTGTAATTTCCAGATCTCGTCTTACTCGCACTTTTCCAGTTCTCAGTGCTTCCCAAAAAGCTCGCATAGCATATCTTTTGAAAAGCAATATTCTCCCTCGATTTTTACAGAATCAGGGAGGGACCCAAATCTATTCATGAGAAGAAGTTCAGCAATTTCCTCCCGCATGACCCTGCTGATTCCAAATAATGAGGCAGTAGGCCTTGGATTCACATCAACGACATAAGGACGACCTGAAAGCACAATATCAACACCCATATACCCGAAGCAGTCAAGGCATTTTACTGTAGATATTGCAGCCTCATAGAGTTCGTCTTTTCTGGATGTGTGATAAGGAGTAAGGCTACCATTATATTTTATGCCCGTAACTCCGGTTTTCTCATGATTTTCTTCTCTCTTCTCCTCGTAAAACTCGATGAATTGTTGGTTTACCGTAAGTGGGAGCGGCTTTTTTCCTGCAATAAGGCTTACGCTTAGATGTTCTCCTTCAATATATTCACTTGCAATAAATTCTCCGGTCTTTTCGAACTCTTTAAGCAGATATGTTGCCTCTGCACCGCACCCGAACCTTGGCTTTATAACATACTTTTTGCCCTCTTTTGCTTCCTGCACAATTTCAGGAGCACTAATTCCCGTTTTTTTCAGGATTTCCGTGCATTTGAGTTTATCTGCACAGAGAGCTGCAGCTTCCGGGGAGCACCCCAGGTTTACTGTATTCTCCTCAAGAAGCCGGTTCAGCTCCGGAAGCATCCCATCAGGAGCAATAATCAGTCCAGCATCACATTTCTTTGCTTCTCTTTCAACTACCTGCATGAAACTTTCAGCATTTGATTTCAGTGCTGTGCCTGCAGCTATTTCAGTTCCCGCAGAAGGATAATATATCTCGTGTCCTAGATGGACAAAGCTTTCGGCAAGCGTTTTTAACATAGCTGCCCCTTCAGGAATCAGGGGCTTTTCAATATTTGTAGCTACAGCGAATTCTGCAATCAGGATTTTCATCGAAAAAGAAAAACCCGGTCATTTTATATTATTTTTGTCTCAGCAGAGTTGCGGCTCTGCACTGCGCGGTCTGTTTCACTCGCTGCGCTCGCTCAAGCAGACTAATTTGTAAGTTGTAGAACGAGCTAAACTCAAGAGGATTAATTTATGATAAGTTAATGGATTCTAACAAAAGTCTGCGCTCAAGAGGCTAAATTATCGATATTTCTACTCTAGAAGCTTATTTGCTGTACCAATCTTCGCTGTACCAATCCAATTCCTATTGGCGGGCTGCCAGATGAGCTGGAGGAGAGGTTTAATAGGGCGAATTTTAAATATCAGGTCAAATTAAGAAGTTTATGGGTAAAACTGGACAGGACAATAGAAAGTTAAGCAAACAAATTTATTTGAGGGCATGAAGGAAAATAAGAAAGCTGAACAACTGAGCAGGTGATTTAAGTAAAAGTTTATATAATTTATATAGATTATATAGTTTATAGGTTAAAAAATAAAGATTAAATTCTTAATGGTGGCTGGTAATATCAACAGCAGAAACCCAAATTCTCAGTCTTTGTTTGAAAATACTTTTTTGAGGACCCTATCTATAGCGTTGCTTATGAGTATATTCCTGGTTGACATGGGGCTCGGGTTATTTAATCTATTCTCTACGAAATCGAGTCCTCTACCATCGGCGTTTATGCTTATGATTTTTGCCGTGATGTTTATCGGCGGAATGGTTTTTTATGAGAGGCAGGGACTTAATACCCTGAGTTCCCTTCTAGCAGGAGCGTTTGCAGGTTTTGGTTTTTCCTTCGTGTTTGTAACTCTTGTGGGAGGCGTCCAATTTATTCTGGGGGGAGGAATCTCTAGGCTTGGATGGGAGCAGGTAATCTCAGCAGTTGCGGCCTGTATGATTGCAGGTATAATTATGATTAAAGCACTATATAATAAACTTGAGAATCGCTTTTACTGATTTTTCTTTTTTCTTCTTTTTGAAGAGGATTTACTATTTATATAACCGAAAAGTATTTATAGAATTACAAACAATCACATATCAGGACGAGCGAGCCGTTAGAATAATTTCATGGTGATTGATTAATGAAAAAGTCCAAAAAAAAGGAAAACATGGATTCTAAAGAAGAAAACCAGACAGAAGCTAAAAGTTCCGAAACCCGGAATTTTGAATCTCCGGCTGGAAAAGCCGGTGAAACAACAGCAATTCCTGAAAATGAACCTGTAAGCACCGGAACTGAAAAAAGTCCGGAAGCTGCCTGCTGGGAGGAAAACAAACTTCTCAAGGACCAGTTTTTCCGTCTTGCAGCGGACTTTGATAACTTCAGAAAACGGAACGCCCGTCAGATGGAAGAAAACCGGAAAGCTGTGCTTGAACAGGTGCTTCTTGACTTTGTCGAAGTAACGGATAATTTCGACCGCGCCCTTAAATCTGCACGTACTGCAGAAGAGATGGGTTCAATAGTAAGTGGAATCGAGCAGCTTTCAAAGCAGTTTTTCTCTATTCTGGAAAAGTACGGGCTTGAAAGGGTTGAATGTGAAAAAGCAGGCGAGTTTGATCCTCACAAGCATGAAGCTATACAGCACATAGAAACCTCCGAAGTTCCGGACAACACTATCTTTGAGGTATACAAACAGGGATATACTTTAAACGATAAAGTCGTCAGGCCAGCTCTGGTTTCGGTAGCAAGAAACCCTGAATAAAAATTCAAGATTATGTCTGATTTATACATTCAAAATCAAAGCTTTGTAACCCTGTGAGTAAGGGAAGGACAAAACAACTTAAAATTACTGATTTAATAAGAAGCGGTCTGTAATACTGATTTAATAAGAAGCAGTCTCTAAACTTCTCAGACTGAGCAATTAACCAGATCAAACTAAATAATTTACTGAATCCGGGTAATTTACTAAACTAGAACCAGCTGGTCAGGTTATAACTGGTCAGATTAATGGAGTTAGTAAGCGTTTTTACCTGGCAATTTTACCGGATATTTAAAACAGACAACTATCGATAATCTAAGTATAATTTGATAATTTATTTGAGGATAATAATATGGCAAAAATACTAGGTATTGACCTTGGTACTACCAACTCATGTGTGGCAGTGATGGAAGGTGGGGAAGCTGTTGTGATCCCTAATGCCGAAGGAAGCAGAACAACTCCTTCAGTTGTTGGTTTCTCTAAGAAAGGTGAGAAACTCGTAGGTCAGGTCGCAAAGAGGCAGGCTATTTCAAACCCTGAGAACACTGTATACTCCATAAAAAGGCGCATGGGAGAAGCCAGCTACAAAGTAACACTTAACGAAAAAGCATATACCCCGCAGGAAATTTCTGCGATGATCCTCCAGAAGCTCAAAACAGATGCTGAAGCTTATCTTGGAGAGACATTCAAACAGGCTGTCATTACTGTTCCTGCATATTTCAACGATGCACAGAGACAGGCTACAAAGGATGCAGGAGCCATTGCAGGGCTCGAAGTCCTGAGAATCATAAACGAGCCAACAGCTGCATCTCTGGCTTACGGGCTTGACAAAGGAAATGTAGACCAGAAGATCCTTGTCTACGACCTTGGCGGCGGAACCTTTGATGTATCTATACTGGAACTCGGAGGCGGAGTCTTTGAGGTAAAGTCCACAAGTGGAGATACACGCCTGGGAGGCGATGACTTCGACCAGCGCATTATAGATTACCTGCTTGCAGAATTTAAGAAAACGGAAGGAATCGATCTTTCCAGAGACAAAGCTGTAATCCAGCGCCTGAAAGATGCTGCCGAAAGGGCAAAAATCGAGCTCTCAGGAGTCGCCAATACTAATATCAACCTCCCATTCCTGACACTTGGAACTGACGGAGAACCAAAGCACATGGACATCGACCTGACCAGGGCCCAGTTCCAGAAAATGACTGAAGACCTCCTTGAAAAGACCCTCGTATCCATGCGCCGCGCACTCAGCGATGCAAAGCTTACACCAAATGAACTTGATAAAGTGATCCTTGTAGGAGGCGCAACAAGGATGCCCGCCGTGGTTGAACTTGTGGAAAACTTCACAGGCAAGAAGCCCTACAAGAACATCAACCCTGACGAGGCAGTTGCAATCGGTGCAGCTATTCAGGCAGGAGTCCTGGGTGGAGATGTAAAAGATGTCCTTCTGCTAGACGTCACTCCCCTTACCCTGGGTATAGAAACCCTCGGAGGCATTGCAACACCGCTTATCCAGAGGAACACCACCATTCCAACTAAAAAGAGCCAGATATTCTCAACTGCTGCTGATAACCAGCCCTCAGTAGAGATCCATGTCCTGCAGGGAGAGCGTGGGATTGCTGCCGAAAACAAGACTCTCGGTCGTTTTACTCTTGACGGAATACCCCCGGCTCCGAGAGGTATTCCACAGATCGATGTTACCTTTGATATTGACGCAAACGGTATTCTTCATGTAAGTGCAAAAGACCTGGGAACAGGCAAAGAACAGTCCATATCCATCCAGAAACCAGGCGGACTTTCTGATGAGGAGATTGACCGCATGGTCAAAGATGCGGAAATGCACGCAGAAGAAGACAAGAAGCGCAAAGAGGAAGTCGAGACAAGAAATAATGCCGAAGCTCTCATCAATGCCGCAGAAAAGACGATCAAGGAAGCAGGTGATGTAGCCACTGAGGACCAGAAGTCAAAAGTCAATTCCGCAATTGAAGACCTGAAGAAAGCCCTTGAAGAAAAGGACGTAGAAGATATTAAGGCAAAGACCGATGCTCTTCAGGAAGCCATATACCCGATCTCAGCAGCCATGTACCAGAAGGCACAGCAGCAGGCTCAACAGGCTGGTGGAGAGGGAGGAGCAGGAGGCCCTGATGCAAGAGGTCCTGAAGAAAACGTTGTTGACGCCGACTACGAAGTGGTTGACGACGAAAAGAGTAATAAATAAAGAATAATTAGAGTAAAGAAACAATGCATGGGAATTCTCAGGCATGACCGGAAACCTGTGAACAGGTTCCGTCCTTATTTTTTTAAAAACAAAGGGACTCCTGATGGCTACCACACGTGATTATTACGAAATTCTCGGATTAACTAAAGAAGCTTCAACAGAAGATATAAAGAAAACATACCGGAAGCTTGCCCTGAAGTATCACCCTGACAGGAACAAGAACCCAGGGGCTGAGGAAAAATTCAAAGAAATATCCGAGGCTTACGCCGTTCTTTCAGATACAGAAAAAAGGGCTCAGTACGACCGCTTCGGACACGCAGGAATCAATAACCAATATAGCGCAGAGGATATCTTCCGGGGTGCGGACTTCAGCGGGTTCGGAGACATTTTTGAAATGTTTTTCGGAGGCGGCAGAAGAGGAGGGCCTATGGGGCCCAGGAGAGGGTCGGATCTCCAGTATGACCTCTATGTAACCTTTGAGGAAGCTGCTTTTGGAGGCCGTAAGGATGTCGAGATTCCAAGGACAGAAAGATGTACTGCCTGCTCAGGTACAGGAGCAAAAGCTGGTACAAGCCCAAAGCGCTGCCCTACCTGCGGCGGCGCAGGACAGGTCCGTACCACCCGCACAACTCTGGGAATGCAGTTCGTGAGCAGCACAACCTGCAGCACCTGTCACGGCAGGGGCCAGGTAATTGAGTCTCCATGTCCGACCTGTAGTGGTGCAGGCAGGGTCCGAAGCAAGAGAACAATAGCAGTCAACGTGCCTGCAGGAGCAGACTCAGGCATGACTCTCAAGCTCAGTGGAGAGGGAGATGCAGGAGAACCGGGAGCACCTTCCGGAGACCTTTATGTTGTCGTCCATGTGATGAAACACAAATATTTCAAGCGGGTCGATTACGATATAATCTCCGAGCTGTCAATATCCTTTACCCAGGCTGCACTCGGTGCAGACGTTATGGTTGATACTCTTTATGGCCAGGTCAAAATGAATATTCCCTCAGGGACTCAGACCCATTCCGTATTCAGGCTCAAAGATAAAGGCATACAGCGCCTGCAAGGGTTCGGGAAAGGAGACCAGCTCGTAAGGGTAATAATCAAGACTCCTACAAAGCTTACTCAGGAGCAAAAAGAACTTCTTCGCCAGTTCGAATACCTGAGCAATGGAAAGAAGCCTGACGCAGAAGGAAAAGGTAAAGGCGAAAAAACGAAGAGAAGTAAAGGACTTTTCGAAAAAGTAAAAGATGCCCTTGAAGGTTGAGAAAAAGGCTCTGCTTCAATATTTGCATATTTATCCAGATTTTTCCCCATCTTTTTTTCCCTTTTTAACTTTTTTTCTATTAAATTTCTGCTTACATGATTCCTATATATAGATAGTTTCTATGCTGAAAAAATTTATATATGTCCATATAATTTTATGCTTAGAAACTATATTTATTTCGCAAAAGCATAGGTTTGATCTGCAAAACGTCTAATTTCCAGAGATGATTAACACGTTGATAAGTTCTGTTACAACTGGTCACATCTCAGGCAGCATATTTAACTTCAGTATCATGTCTGATATATTCTTTATGCTTACTTTAGCTTCATTTATTTTTACTTTAAATGCTTTCACCCCGGCTACTTTTACTCTGGTTATTTTAACTATGAGTATTTTCCTTATCTTTCAAGCCTGTGCTTATTGCCTCTGGTCCCATAACTCCAAAAGTGCTGGATTCATAAAAACATTCCTGGAAGGTGTTCTATGAAGGCTGTAATTGTTGGTGCAGGGGAAGTAGGCTATCATATTGCAAAAGCCCTCTCTCCTAAAAATGATGTGGTAGTTATAGAGAAAAACGAGGAAGCATCAAGAAGGGTAGACGAACTTGACGTGCTTGTAATTGAAGGAAACGGTGCAAATGCAGAAGTCCTTTCAAAAGTCCTGCAAAATGCTGACCTTCTTGCAGCTGTAACAGGCATTGATGAAGTAAATATCGTTGCCTGCATGACTGCAAAATTGATTGCGAAAAACAAAAACGGCTGGAAGGACATAAAAACCATAGCAAGGGTCAGTAACCCTGACTACATAGACTCCCCATTTGCATCAAGAGCTCAGGCTGGGGTTGACCTTATGATATGTCCTGAGCTCGCTCTTGCCTCGGAAGTTGCTGATATACTCTCAAGCCCCTCCGCAATAGATGCGGAAATGTTTGCTGAAGGAAAGGTAAAGATGACTGAATTTGCAATTAGTCCTGAAAGCAAGCTTGTTGGAAAGTATATACAGGACCTTCAGCTTGCTGACTACTGCATTGTCAGTGCGATTTTCAGAGAAAATGAAATAATTATCCCTCACGGAGACGATTTAATTAAGGCAAATGACCACATGGTGGTTGTGGGCAAGCCGGAAACTATGGAAAATCTTGAGAACATTTTTGGGAGTGAACTGCCTCACAGAAGCAGAATTCTTGTTATTGGCTGTGGAATTGTAGGCTTATATCTGGCAAAACTGATCGACAGAGAGGAAAATGTTGACCTGAGAATTATTGAGCAAAGCAGGAGCCGCTGCATAGAAGTTGCTGATATATTGAAAAATGCCCTTGTTCTCAATGGAGACGGCACTGATGTCAACCTTTTAAAAGAAGAAGATATTCAGGACATGGATGTTGTTGTTGCTATTACGGACAGTGATGAAAAGAACCTTCTCTGTTCCCTGCTTGCAAAGCAGCTCGGTGCAAAGAAGGTAATTGCAAGGGCTGACCGCTCGGATTATCTCCCTCTTTTCGAGATGGTCGGTATAGATATTGCCGTAAGCCCAAGGGAAGCAACAGTAAATGAAGTCCTTAAACTTACCATGGGAAGAGGTATACAGACGCTTAGAACTATCGAAGGTGAAAGAGCTGAAATCATAGAATATACGGCGTCCGACAAGTCTAAAATTGTGGGCAAACCTTTGAAAAAGGTAAAATTCCCAAAGGGATCTCTTGTCAATATGGTAGTACGTGGAACAGAGACCATAATTCCAAGAGGAGAGTTCGTTATCAATGAAGGAGACCGTGTTGTTATTTTTTCCATGGCTTCAGCTGTTTCGGAAGTAGAAAAATTTTTTAAGTAAGTTTTACAGGAGAGGGATGCTATTATTCCTATCACGACTCATAGAATGATTTTTGGCATTTGCCTTTGACAAACCTGAAGAAGCTCTGGTTCCGGAGAATAAAGAGATGTTTGAAACAATGGTGTTTCTTGTAGCTCTTGCGTTTGAACGCCTATGAAGTAATATGAAAATAGACCATAAAAAGAAAGTACTGATAATTCAATATTTTCAAACTTTTTTATTCTTTTCACATTATATTATTTCTTAGAAACTCACCTATTTACGCTTTCTATCACTAATTTTCTATCTCCAAAGACTACTTAAGCAAGCAGGAGCAATCTATCTGAAAAGGGCTATTTTTTCGAGAGAATCTTATGAAAGCAGTAATTGTAGGAGCAGGCCAGGTAGGATTTCATATTGCAAAGTTTCTTTCCCTCACACACGATGTGATTGTTATTGAAAAAGATGAAGATGCCCTGAGAAGGGCCGATGAGCTGGACATTCAGGTCGTGGAAGGGAATGGTGCAAATGCGGATATTCTCGCAAATGTTCTTCCTGATACGGATATTCTCGTTGCTGTCACCGGGGTTGATGAAGTAAATATTGTTGCGTGTATGACTGCAAAACTTATCATAAAGTCACACCCTGGCTGGAAAGAAACTAAAACTATTGCCAGGGTCAGCAACCCTGATTACATTGATGTACCCGTTACATCCAGATCCCAGGTCGGAGTGGACATTATGATATGTCCTGAACTCGCTCTAGCTTCGGAAGTTGCTGATGTGCTTTCCAATCCTTCTGCAATATATGCGGAAATGTTTGCCGGAGGAAAAGTAAAGGTTACTGAGTTTGCCATACGTCCTGATAACAGGCTTGTGGGAAGGCAGATGTATGACCTCAAACTCGATGACTGCTGCATTGTCAGCGCTATTTTTCGGGAAAACGAAATAATTATTCCCCATGGAGACGACTTAATCAAAGCAAATGACCACGTGGTAGTCGTGGGCAAGCCCAGGGGCATGGAAGACCTGGAGAAAGTTTTTGGGAACATAGAGCCTCACAGAAATAAGATTCTCCTTATCGGGTGTGGAATTGTAGGTTTTTACCTTGCCAAGATTATAGATAAAGACGAAAATACAGATCTCAAGGTTATTGAGTACAGGAAAAGCCGCTGTATAGAAGTTGCCGAGATACTTGAAAACACCCTTATACTTAATGGAGACGGCACTGATGTAAACCTCCTCAGAGAAGAAAGTATTGAGAATATGGATGTTGTAATTGCAGTTACTGACAACGACGAAAAGAACCTTCTCTGTTCTCTCCTTGCAAAGCAAATGGGTGCTAAAAAAGTAATTGCAAGAGCAGACCGTTCGGATTATCTTCCTCTTTTTGAGATGGTTGGAATTGATATTGCAGTAAGCCCGAGAGAAGCAACAGTAAACGAAGTCCTTAAACTTACCATGGGAAAAGGTATAGAGGCACTTGCAACGCTTGAGGGAGAAAAAGCAGAAATTATCGAGTATACTGCATCAAGACAATCTAAAATAGTAGGGAAAAAACTTAGCAAGATTAAGTTCCCTAAAGGCTCACTCGTTACCATGGTGGTTCATGGCGAAGATGTCATCATCCCAAGAGGAGAAACTGTCATCCTGGAAGGGGATAGAGTTATTGTTTTTGCCCTTTCTTCTGCTGTCAGGTCTGTTGAGAAATTGTTTAAATGAGGAATAAATACAATTCTTTTCTTTTGCTGCTCCTTATATCGAAATATCATTAAGGAATGGTGCAAATTTAATTTCAAAGACTTATGCCTTACATTGCCATTAATGATACTGGGAACTGCAATTATAGAGCCATTAGCAAAGTGAAAACTTGAAATCATATTTCAACTATTCCTGAGCAGGAATAAATACAAATACAAATACAGAGTAAGGGCATAAGTTTCAAAAAAAGAGGAGCAGCATGAATTATAAAGTTGTCCTGTATGCACTTGGAGGTTTGCTCAGGCTCCTGGGTCTATTTATGATAATCCCTTTAGGGGTTGCATACTATTACGGGGAAAGTTTAACTCCTTTTCTGGTTTCTATTTTTATAACTTCCCTTACAGGATTTCTCCTGCTCTCCTTTAAGACCAGAGATGAATGGATGCGGAAGGAGGGATTTGCTATTGTTGCTCTGGGCTGGCTTGCAGCTGCCATTTTTGGAGCAATCCCTTTCATAATGGATGGAATTTCCCCTCTTAATGCACTTTTTGAATCCATGTCAGGATTTACAACCACAGGATCATCAATTCTTACTGATATAGAAAGCCACCCGAAAAGCATCCTTTTCTGGAGAGGTTTGATTATGTGGATAGGGGGCATGGGCATTATTGTGCTCTTTATTGCAATACTTCCAAAACTGGGGGTTGCAGGACGCCAGCTTTTCCGTGCCGAATCACCTGGGCCAACTGAGGATAAACTTAAACCGAGGGTTAAAGATACTGCAAGAATTCTCTGGATGGTCTATTTTGTGATCTCATTGGCAATGGTTATTGCTCTCATGCTTGCAGGCGTTTCTCTCTATGATGCACTTAATCACACTTTTACTACAATGGCTTGCGGAGGTTTCTCAAATTATGCACTGAGTATTGGAGCTTTCAGGAGCCCTCTAGTTGAGTATATAATAACCCTTTTTACCTTTATTGCAGGCGCAAATTTTGCTCTTCATTATAGAGCAATCTATATAGATAAGAACTTCCTTCTTAAAGACGAGGAATTCAGGTTCTACACCGCTATTGTCCTTTCAGCAAGCGGACTTCTTACTTTTCTGCTCTGGAGGGATATGGGTACAGGTCTTCTTGATTCATTCAGGCTTGCAATTTTCCAGGTAGTTACAATCATAACAAGTACAGGATTTTCATCAACAGATTTTAATCTCTGGTCCGAACCTGCTAAAATGGTTCTTCTTGTAGTTATGTTCATTGGAGCCTGCGCCGGTTCTACAGGTGGAGGAATCAAAGTTGTACGCATTCTGATCTTACTCAAACACAGCAGGGCAGAACTGTTCAAGGCCCTTCACCCGAGAGCCGTAAAAAGCATCAAATTCAATAATAAACCTGTCCCTGATGAAGTTGTCAGCTCTATTGTCTCGTTCACTGTTATATATCTCCTTGTCTTTCTCACAAGTGCACTTATTCTCTCGCTTCTTGGGTCGGATATTATAACTTCAATTACTGCTTCCATAGCTACCCTTGGCAATATAGGGCCGGGCCTTGGTGAAGTAGTGGGTCCTATGGGCTCTTTTGATCCAATTCCTCCTCCTGGGAAGTTAGTTCTGATTGCAAATATGTGGATCGGGAGGCTTGAAGTCTATACAGTTATTTCGCTATTGACGCCTGAGTTCTGGAAAAAATAATTCCTTGAAAAATTCAATTCTTAGCATGATAGTTGATGGAAAAGACGTAATTGTCCCAGGAGGAGAATCTGTCATCCAGGAAAGGGATAAAACTATTGTTTTTGCTCTTTCTTTAACTGTCAGGTCTGTTGAGAAATTGTAAAACAAGGAATGAAACCGAGTACATTGAAAAAATCTTAAGCTGCAAAATGGTGGATCCATATGAATTATAAAGTCGTCCTGTATGCACTTGGAGGTTTACTCAGGCTTCTGGGCTTTTTCATGATATTCCCTCTTGGAGTTGCATATTATTATGGAGAAAGCTTAACTCCTTTTCTTGTCTCTATCTTCATAACTAGCTTTACAGGATTTCTCCTGCTCTCCTTAAAGACTAAAGATGAATGGATGCGGAAGGATGGCTTTGCAATTGTTGCTCTGGGATGGCTTGCAGCTGCCATCTTTGGTTCAATCCCTTTTATAATGGATGGAATTTCCCCTCTTAATGCCCTTTTTGAAGCCATGTCGGGATTTACAACTGTTGGATCAACAATTCTTACTGATATTGAAAGCCATCCAAAAAGCATTCTTTTCTGGAGAAGTCTAATTATGTGGCTCGGTGGCATGGGTATTATCGTGCTTTTTATTGCCATCCTCCCTAAACTCGGAGTTGCTGGCCGCCAGCTATTCCGTGCCGAAATGCCTGGACCAACTGAGGATAAACTGAAACCAAGAATTAAAGATACTGCAAGAATTCTCTGGACGCTTTATTTCGTAATTTCATTGGCAATGGTTCTTGCTCTTCTTCTTGCAGGAGTTTCTTTATATGACGCACTGACTCACACTTTTGCTGCAATGAGTTGCGGAGGTTTTTCCAACTATTCATTGAGTGTTGCGGCTTTCAATAGTCCTCTTGTAGAATGCATAATAACTTTTTTCACTTTCTTTGCAGGTGTAAACTTTGTTCTTCATTATAGAGCAATTTATATAGACAAGAATTTCCTGCTTAAGGACGATGAATTCAGATTATATGTTACTATTGTCCTTTCAGCAAGCGGACTTCTTACTTTTCTGCTCTGGCGGGATATGGGTACAGGACTTTCTGATTCTTTCAGGCTTGCAATTTTTCAGGTCGTTACAGTCATAACAACTACAGGTTTTTCATTAACAGATTTTAATCTCTGGCCCGACTCTGCAAAAATGATACTTCTCATACTTATGTTCTCAGGGGCCTGCGCCGGTTCTACAGGTGGAGGAATCAAAGTTGTTCGTATTCTCATTTTACTAAGGCACAGCAGGGTGGAATTATTTAAGGTCCTGCATCCGAAAGCCGTAAGAAGTGTAAAATTCAACAATAAAATTGTGCCAGATGATGTTATAAATTCTATTTTCTCCTTTATGGCGCTATATTTCCTTATTTTTGTGTCAAGCTCTCTCATCCTCTCAGTACTGGGTATGGATATGATAACCTCAATTACTGCTACAGCAGCCACTCTAGGGAACTTAGGTTCAGGCTTTAATGTAGTAGGCCCTATGGGATCTTTTGACCCCATTCCTCCTCTAGGAAAATTAGTCCTGATAGCTAATATGTGGATCGGGAGGCTTGAAATATACACGGTGCTCGTACTCTTTACACCGGAGTTCTGGAAAAGATAATTTTTTGAAAAAGCTGATAACCTGAGAAAACAAATACTTTGGAAAATAAAGTTTGCAAAAAATCTCATTCAGGCGGGTATAAAAAAAGAAATGGAATAAAAAGATGCCTGAAAAACAGGCATCATGGTTTATTTTTTATCACTTCTTTTGCTGCATCCTTAAAAAGCACACGAAGGTCCCAGAGCAGTTTTTTATTGGCTTTGAAGAGAGCCTGGAGCAGGTCAAAGAGGTTCATTCTTTCAAATTTCACATCTTTTAACGAATGAGCAAGCGAGTCAAGTTCAGCGTCATTAAGGTTGATAAAGCAGTTCTTTACGATGAGGCTCATGTCGATATCATGACCTATAGTGGCTCTCCATTTTTCCTCATATAGCTCTTCAAGTTTTGCCAGGGAGACATCGCCTGCAGATATGGCTTCGTAAGCAGCTTCTCCAGCCAGTTTGCCTGCATCCATGGCATTGATGATACCGCCGCCTGTGATCGGGTCTGAGTGGCGTGCAGCGTCTCCTACAAGCATCAACCCATTAGCTGAAGTTTTCTCGATGCTGCCTGATACCGGGACTCCGCCGAAAACCATCTCAACCACCCTGGCATCCGGAAACCTTTTTTGCAGGAAATCATTCAGATAATCAACAGGTTTTGCTTTGAATTTTCCCATTCTGCTCCCGAGAATCCCTACCCCGACATTGGCTTTGCCTTCTCCTTTAGGAAAAACCCAGATATAACCTCCGGGTGCGATCTCATTTCCTACATAGAACTCGCAGTATTCCTGATTTACGTCCGCGCCTGCTATCAGGAACTGAGTACAGGTCTCAATATCTGCGGGCTTCAGTGCGGTATCGATTCCTGCCCACCTGCCTACTTTTGATTCGACTCCGTCAGCTCCTATTACTATTTCTGCACGCACCTCGTAATCTTTTCCTAGATGCATGAGTCTGGCTCCTTTTACGAAGTCGTCTTCAATGATAAGGCCTGTAGCTCTTGTTTTTACTCTAACTTCAACTCCAGCGAATGCAGCCTGTTCCGCAAGAGCCCGGTCAAAGACCTTTCTCTCAAGCACATAGCCGACCTCACTTCCTGAAATTTCCTCGGCCATCTCTATCTTTGTGCCGTCCGGAGAGAAAATTTGGGAACCTTTCAGGTCAGCACAAATCCAACGCTTGTCGATTTCTATATGTTTTTTAAGGTACTCTTTACTCACGCCTTCGGCACAGCGTACAGGATCACCTATTTCCTGGCGTTTTTCAATTAAAAGTACATCAAGCCCTTTTTCCGCGGCTGTTTTTGCAGCGATGGAACCTGCAGGACCGGCTCCTATGACCAGAACATCATATTTGTCCTTCATTTCATTACCTCGATTGCTCCTACAGGGCAGATGCGATCACATATCCCGCATACTATGCAGATAGTTTCATCTACTTCAATCCAGGTTTCTACAAGTTCGAGCGCTCCTTTAGGACAAACTCCCACGCAGGCTCCACAATATCCACATCTATATCTGTTTATGTTGATGCTCACCAGCTCACCTGTCAATTTTAAAAGTAAATCGTGATACTTATTTTGACTCCTTCGAAATGTAAATATTTTTGATATAAATAAAAATACTTGAATACATATAAATAACAATTTTATTAGACTGATGATTGCAATATGGTTTCTAAGAGTTTCTTATTAAGCAATATTTTGAAACTTTATGCTCTACGAATAAACCTTTTTTAACTTCCATGATAATATTCTTATTACACAAATTCTCTTATCAAGAAAATCAGATCTGAATTCAGATTCATTCTTTTAAGAGCTTACTCTTTCGAATAGTTTTCACAATTAATGTATTTTTCTACTTAAAAGTTATTGGCTTTATTAGAGCGACGCATTCAGTATAAATATTCTTCTCTTGCTTTTCTCATTATTATATAAGTTATTTATATATCTATGAATTATATTTTAGCGTTTTAAGGAAATTTTCATTCTTTTATTTATTAAGCAGTAATGGAAAGAAAATTTGAGATATTTGAGATATTAGAGATATAATTCATTAAGGGAGTAGGAGAATCAAGCTGCTCCTCTTTGCTGAACTTCCATGAATTCATTCTTATACTCCATAATTTCTTTGTATGGTTTCGAATATCTTGCTTCCACTTCTTCTCTGTGAAAATTGTTATAGGTGCAGAAGGGAATGACCCTGCCATCAGGGATAGCATAGTGGATTCCGCAGCGTTTAGCTCTTTCCAGATCTATGTTGTAGAGATCCTGGAAGTGCATAGCCCCAAGAAAAAGCGTTTTTCTATGGAACTGAGCAACCTGTTCTATTGAACCGGTTTTCAGAATATTGCTCACCAGGGAGAGTATTTTAAGGTCTTTTGGGATTCTGGATTCATCAATGTAGCGCGGAAGCTGACTTATAACTTTTGCTACATTCTTTACGTGAAGACCCGGCTCATAAAATTCGGGAGTGACATCCTCAAGGAATTCAAGGAACCCTTCCACATCCACGAACTCACTTATAGGAATTAGTTTTCCCTCTTTTTCAAAAACATAAGTGGCAGCTCCACAGAGAGGGTGCACTGTGAACTCGGGGAGTGGGACCTTTCTAAGCGCAGTCAGGAACCGGCTGATGGGTACTGCTGCAGATGCAGGGTACCAGGCTTCAATGGGGATTTCTCCTCCTGTTTGTTCTTCCAAGAGTGCTGCAAGATCGGGAATTGTAATTCTTTGCTCTTCACGCAGGGCCTGGTCAATACGGCCGGTGAATGCTACCGGCTGGAAATTTACTCCTTTAACCACGTCTCCGTTTCTTGCTGCAAAACGGACAATATCTCCAACCTGGTGCTCATTAACACCTTTTATTAGAGTAGGTACGAGCACAACACTGGTCAGGCCAGCCTGCCTGCAGTTCTTAAGGACCTTTTGTTTTACAGGAAAGGCATTGAATCCCCTTGTTGCCCTATATGGTTCCTCGGAGACCCCGTCAAAGGATAGATACACTGTATGGAGTCCTGCCTCCCTCAAGTCATTACAGTATTCCTGAGATTTTGCGAGCCTGATACCATTAGTTGCAATCTGGACCTGTGAAAAACCGAGTTTTCGTGCTAATTCGATTATTTCGGGCAGGTCTTCCCGGACAGTAGGCTCACCTCCAGCAAACTGGATTGCGTAGCAGGGAACAGGTTTTTCATTCCGGAGAGTCAGCATCATTTCCCGGATCTGCTCAAATTCCGGTTCATATATAAAACCGCTTGCTTTTGCATTAGCAAAGCATACCGGACAATTGAGGTTACAGCGGTTTGTCAGATCAATGTTTGCAAGCAGAGTCCCCGACTCGTGTCCAGAGCAAATTCCGCAGTCCAATGGACAGCCAGAGTAAGAAGAAATTGTATAATTTAAGACCCCACTGCCGATATATGAATAGCGGTTGAACTTTTTGTAAAGTTCGCTATCCGACCAGTAAGTGTCCAAAAAGGTCCCATGTTCGGGGCACGTTTTTTTCAGCATTATCTTTCCATCTTCTTCAAACAAGGTGGAATCAAGAACTTTTTTGCATTCTGGACAAACAGACTTTATTTGTTTCATTCATACGCCTCACAAATTCGTTTGTAGTCATATCAGATTGCTTTTTCAGGCCTTTTCAGGAAGCATTTCTCTTCAAACCCTGTTGTGATTCTTTGTGTCTTTTTTTACAATATTCTCTGCCAGGAGATCAATAATAATCTTCATAATTTCTGGAAAATCATCATCCTCAGTTTCATTACTGAAATTTATGAGGGAAAGTACCATATGGGTGGTTTCAGCCAGCAGTCTTGCAGGTTTATCTATCAGAAGACCGGCAGCTTCCCACTCTTCAAAGAAAGGCAGAATTATTGCCACGTTATCTCTACGGATTTTTTTAATTTCTTCTTCAGAAGACCTTGAAATTGTCAGTTCAAGGTGTTCTTTTTCAAGGAAAACTTTTCTCCAGACCGGGTGGTTATTTACAATATGCAGTACATACTGGAGATAAGCCCTTAGAGCTTTATCAGGCTCAGTCCTGTATTTCAGGAAGGAGTTTTCCAGTATACTGTCCTTTAAGGCTTCTCGCTCTTCTGTAAAGATTTGCAGAAAGAGATCCTCTTTGCTGGTAAAAAAGGAATAAAAAGAACTCTTTGAAATTCCCAGGCCTTCGGTAAGATCTCCAATACCTGTTTTCTTAACTCCATATCTGGCAAAGCAGTCTTTCCCACGGTCTATAATATTTCGCTTTATGATCTCTCTTTCTTCATCTGTAAAAGATCTCAGTGCCTCACCTCTTCTGGAAAAAACTCCAGGGTTTTGCAGAGTTTATTGAGGATATAAAGTCTGAACGTATTTATTGAACGTATCTATTCGAGAATAAAAAATCAAAAATATCAATGAATTATTGATTTTTTTGTTCATAGCATAATGTACACACCAGTTATTTATATTTTATGTGGTGCTTTTCTATCGTCTGCTTCCTCAAATTTGGAATAGGCGTCAAATAAACCAATTATAAACTATTGTCATGTCAGTCATTAAGGATTATACAATTTTGAATTCTTGTAATCGATTATATACGATATTTTAATACTGACGCAACACTATTCCTTTAAACTTAAATTACGAAAAAAAGGCAAATTAGGCCATAATATAGATTAAATCAGATATGATCCACTATAACATATAATCTTAAACAAAAACAAAATAAAAGCTCATCATACACAACATATGTCTCAGTAAACAGATACAAAAACAGAAACTTCTCCGGAATCGCTTAATCTAACATGCAACTCTCCAAATTCCTCACCTTTAAGTGCAGGCATGTGAGAATTCTCTGTTGCAGGGCATCCACAAAAAAATTCAAAAAAAGAAATTCCAAAACGTGGAAACTTTCTTTTTTGAAAAAGCGCCTGGACTGGATAGCAGCACCTTTACTCAATGGGGTTCAAAGCGGCACCAGTATAACTCTTCCTCTGCTGACTGCGAGTTTGAACTTCCGGTTAATGTAGTCCTTTGCAGGCCCTTTTCCATGTATGAGGAGTTCTACCAGGTCTTCAGGCTCATCTATGTCCGTGCCTGCCAGGAAGGAATCATAGATTTCAAAGCTCTGCCCAAAATCTGCTGCAATTGAGCAGTGAGTTAGAAAACTCGAACCGTAATACCTTACTCTGTATTTCGAAGGGTTCTTTATAAAAATGGCATTCGTACCTCCGCCTTTTCCGGGGACGATGCAGATATCCTTTTCAGTTGAGGTTATCTCCTTTACATGCTCTGGAGAAAGGAGAGGAAGGTCCGCCATAACAATCAGGACAGGCCCATCTTCTTCTTCAAGATAGCTGTTAAGGGCTTCATTCAGGTCTTTTTCGTCCAGCAGAACTCTTGCTTTCTTCATGGCTTCAAGTCCGTAGCCTGAAGGGCTGAGAATATCGACATTTTCTATTACGGCTTCTGTGATGCAATCTATTACCTGGTTTAACATGAGTTCTACAAACTCTTCCCTTTCCTGCAAGCTCAGGACAGGCGATAACCTGGATTTTGCACCGGCTTTTTTGTAAGGGATTACAGCTCTCATCTGGGCTCCTGCATATTTTCGTTTTTTATTTTTGTTTTTTATTTAAGGAGAAGTCTATATTTATATAAAAGGTAACTCTTTTTTTTCAGGTTTTTTATTCTTTGCTGCCCATTTTTGCTCTTGCATAATTAGGAAGCAGGCGTTCCTGTTCTGAAAATCTGGGTTCTACCTTCCTGTAAAGCGTATCTCTCTGCATGGGGACTCTTCCTGCCCCTTTAATCATCCATTCAAACTCTGCAGGAGATACGTATTCTCCCTGGCTGCCCCCGGACGCTGTTGAGATCTGGTCTTCCACAAGAGTGCCTCCGAGGTCGTTTGCACCGCAGTGCAGGGCTACCTGAGCAAGCTTCTTTCCTAATTTTACCCATGTAGCCTGAATATTTTTAACATGAGAATGCAAAATTACGCGGGAAATAGCTATAAGCTGGAGGTCTTCAAGCCCTGTGCTTGAGAATTTCCCGGATGCAAGCATCTTTTCCCCTATCGGGTTATTGTAGGGCAAAAAAGACATCGGGATAAATTCAGTAAACCCACCGGTCTCTTTCTGGATCTCACGGATAGAAAAAACATGGTCCAGGCGCTCTTTAAGGGTCTCGACATGCCCGTACATAATGGTGGCATTGCTGGAAATTCCTGTTTTATGTGCTGCAGTTATAGTATCAATCCACTGCTGGGAATTGATTTTTCCAGGGCATATGACCTTTCTCACCCTGTCAGAAAGGATCTCGGCCGAAGTCCCGGTAAGGGAATCAAGCCCGCTTTTTTTAAGCCTGCAGAGGGCTTCTTCAACGGACATGCCTGAGATTCCTGCTGCATAATTTACTTCCATAGGGGAAAGGGCATGAACGCAGATATCAGGGAATTCGGCTTTTATTGATTCTATAATCTCAAGATAAAACTCCATATCAGCTTCCGGGGTATATCCTCCTTGAATGCAGATCTCCACAGCTCCGGCTTTTACGGCTTCTCCTGTTTTACTAAGGATTTCTTCGACGCTCAGGATATATCCTTTATCTGTCCTGTAGGCGCAGAACCCGCAGTTTCCGATGCATTTGTTTGTTATATAGATATTCCTGTTCACCACATAACTGACAGCATCACCTGCAATACTGGCACGCAGGTCGTCGGCTAGCTCAAACAGCTCAAAAGGGTTTCCTTCGAGCAGGAGGAGGGCATCTTCTTTAGTGCATTTTCCCTGGTATGCCCTTTCAATTAGGTCTTCTGGAGTTGTCGGTTTTTTCGTGTACATCCGATCATCCTTTTTTTAATTCCATCATTTCCCTGACTGTTACATGGCTGTCTGGCTTATTCGGAAATCCTGGATCCTGCAGCCCTTCCATGTTTCCTGTAGCCTTCTCTATCTGAGAGCCCTTCGATGAGGCTGCCAATCCTTTCCGAATACCACCCATTTTTCACATATTGAGGGTAAACTGGCAGGCGTTCTTTAAGCGGGATATCCCCCAGCTTTTTCTGCAGGTCCTTTACGTCGGGCCATTCTGCTTCGGGGTTGATCCAGTCAATTGTAAGAGGAGATATGCCTCCAAGGTCTCTTACTCCCTTTGCGATAAGGGCTCTGGGGTCTATGAGATTGGGAGCAACCTGGACTGCCACGTCATGGGGGAGGACCCTGTAAGCAAGGGCTACAGAATCCATCATCTCTTCAACAGTTGGCGCAGGGAAATTTTCCATGGCAGTCCCTGGCTTAGGGGCAAAATTTTGTATAATTACTTCCTGAATGTGGCCGTACTCCCTATGAAGCTCTGCTATTGCTTCAAGCGATTCTATTCTATCGTCCCTGCTCTCCCCTATCCCTATAAGGAGGCCTGTAGTATAAGGAATCTCCAGTTTTCCGGCATCCCTTATTGTCTCAAGCCTGCTTTCAGGAATTTTTCCGGGGCAGTCTTTATGGGCGTCCAGAACTGCTGTGCTCTCAAGCATCAGCCCCATACTCGCATTCAGGGGCTTTAAAGCTTTAAGTTCAGAGCGGGTCATTATTCCTGCATTAGTGTGAGGAAGAATTCCAATATCGATTGCAGTTTCACAGAGGAAAAGCACATATTCAATAGTAGAGGAATAGCCAAGCTCTTCAAGCATTGTTCTGTATCCGTATACTTCTTCTGCCCGCTCTCCGAAGGTGAAAAGGGCTTCTGTACATCCCGCCTTCACCCCGTTTTTAAGGATAGAAAAAACCTCTTCAGGCTTCATGAGCCGGGCCCCGGGCTGTCCGGGCTTCCGCCGAAAACCGCAGTAAGCGCAGTGGTTTCTGCAGATATTGGTTAGAGGGATGAAAACGTTTTTTGAATAAGTTACAAAAGGGATTTTTTTCGATGGAATGCAAAACACCTGCTGAATCTGGTTTTCTGGCTTCAACTCAGGATTTTTCCCATAACTTCCGAAACGCCAAGAGCTACTCCTTCTACTTCTATGCCTCCTTTTCCTTTGGCTCCGTCTCCAACGACATAGAGCCCGGAAAAAGGAGTTTTATTTCCAGGGTCCGTACCCGAAGCCGCCCTGTTTACAGGCCACTCGTCATGGTATGACTGTATAAGAAGGACCTCGTACTTTTTACCCGGAAAAATCTCTTTAAGGTCCGCAAGGCCCATTTCGATTTCGGATTCGAGGTTTTTTACATTTTCAGGGGCGACATACTGGTGGGACATTGTAAGGTGCTTTCCAGGAGGGGCGAGTTTCGGGTCAGCCTGAGTAACTTCATTTACTCCGTTTATGCGCCTTGTATATGGAGTCAAAAGGACTCCGTCATGCCCAACAAGAGGCTCGTCTGCAGCAAGGCAGATCTTTATGCCTGCAGAGGGTTTGAGGGTCTCAAGCATTTTAAGGTAAGCTGCATCCTCCTCTCTAGAAAGGGCTTCAGCGCAGAGCAAAGCAGTTGCAACATGGCCGAGGTTGCTGATTAGAATATCAGCTTCATATTTTTTGTTCTCAACAATTACCCCTGCAGCCTTCCCATTATCAATCAGAATTTTTGAGACTTCCTTTCCAGTATGTATTTTTCCTCCATTTTCAAAAATAACCTCTTCAAGAGCATCAATAACCCCTTTGCAGCCTCCTATAGGTACACCTGTTCCTCCGAAGCGGTACAAATTTTCAATAATCTCGAAAATTTCTTCTACCTGGACTTCGCCGCTTTTCAGGCTGAGAGCCCAGCCACAGAAAGAATCGGCAAATTTAATCAGCCACTCATCATTGACCTGGGCCTTTATCCAGGCCTGAAGGGTGCTTCCCGAAGGGCGGTTCTTTCTCGTGCTCACAGTCAAGAGAGCTATTTTCATGCGGTCTTTATAGGAAAGAAGCGAAGGAAATTCATTAAAAGAAATATCTTTAAAGCCTTCCGTGTAATCCGGTTTTCCTTTTTCTAGAGGCACACGTATACTGGTCTTTTCTGAGCGCACTATATCTACATCAGCCCCTATTTCCCTGAGCAGCATGGCAAGCGGGCCTCCCGGCCCATGAGGAATCATATGAAAAGCTCCGCTCGACAGCTGGAACCCTTTATAACTGAGGTTGGTAAACCTGCCTCCTGTAATAGGAAGCCTTTCAAAAACTTCAACTTCATGCCCTGCTTTTGATAAACGGGCAGCACTTAAAAGCCCTCCAAGCCCTGCCCCGATGACAATCGTTTTCATGCCGGGACCTCTATGGCTTTTACCGGGCAGTAGGGGATACAGATCCCGCATTCCACGCAGGCATCAGTAACCCGTGCTCTTCCCTTTACTTCTATTGCTCCCTTTTTGCAAAAAGAAGCGCACTGGCCGCACCCTACACAATTATCGTTTATCTTCATGCGTTCCACCAGCTTTCTATCGTGAAAAGACTTATTATAATGTGTTGGTATAGCGTGTCGCTTACACGTTCTTAACATGACGGTGAGCAGAACTTCCCTTAGCAGAACTTCCCTTAATTATATGCCAGTCTTGATATGCAGCAGATAATATACTATGGAATTATCCCCTTCGGAATAATGCATTGATTACACAGTAAATTTTCAGTATCTAAGTTCCTTATTTTTTCATGCCAGGAGTTGCTTCCAGAAGCCTGTGCTGTCCACATTAATCATTATTATTCATATCATGCTCATGGATTTCAGGAAATTAATTTCCGGGGCTCTACTGCTGTTAAAAATTAATAACATATTTATGGTGTATATATA
Source organism: Methanobacteriota archaeon (assembly GCA_030054735.1). Lineage (GTDB taxonomy): Archaea > Halobacteriota > Methanosarcinia > Methanosarcinales > Methanosarcinaceae > Methanosarcina. The sequence continues at coordinate 42,333 of JASGVX010000002.1, forward strand.
ATTTCGTGACCTGATCAGAGCTTTTCCTCTAATTTTTTCAACATGTCTATATTTTAAAAAGAGAGTTTTAATTATTTATATTCGATATTTATATAAAAGTAATTATCTAGTAAATAACTATAAATATCGTCTTATTTATTTGCAGAATTAACATAGCTGACTGTAATTTTAATTATTAGCTGTAATACCTTCACGCTAATTGAATCCAGGTCACTGGAAGGAGGGACATCTCCTGATTTTCGGGTCAAGTGGTTTTTAAATAACTGGAACCCGTGTTACGTTTTTTTCGCCCTCAGATCTAAAAACTAGAAAATCATGATCATGCGACGCTGCAATTTCAGGTTGTTACACTTTGGATAGGTGCTGCAATGTCTGGAATAATCGATAGCTATATACCGGTTGCTATATTTCTTGCCATGGGCTTAGAGTCTATAAGGGGCATGGGATTACTTCAATTGCAGTGCTTGAGATGATTGTATTTATCTTCATACTGCTCTTCGGATGCGTATATCTCTGGAAGATTTTCTTATTCATTTTATATGTGATATGTGATTTTTCATACATTTCTATGTGATCATAATAAAAAGAAAACATTTATTAATATCTATAGCTTTTAAGCATTTATTTATATTTTATACAATATATACATATTTTATATATGTATCTTGTGAGGAAGTTAAAAATAGGTTTTTGATCTTATAGAAAGATCTGGATTATTTTAGTATATGAATAATGAGTGAGAGTCAAATTCACTCAGTCAACCCTAATTTGACAGATTCTGTTAATTGATTCTGTTAATTAATAGAGTATTTTATTACACAAAAGAGATCGCATTGACACATTACATTTAAGTAATGTGATAAATGTCAAAAATTCATAAGATTCAACTGACTTTCTGCAAATGTCTGCAAAAAAATAACATTTTTACTGTTATTATTTTTGGAGAATTATTCGAAAATTTGCGTTAAATGTCTCAGTTGAAGCTTTGGGAATGGAAATAGAAAGTATTATCAATGAAGGCAAAAGGTGAAAATTTCGGGAAATTCCAAAAATACATGTTTGAGTAACCTAGTGTATTTAAGAAAAACAATAGCATAAAAAATTGTGAAAAATTGAAGGACATCTGCGGAAAGCCGATTACTAATTATATACATATTTTTTATGGACATTGTAGGGTTTATTCATAATAATAAAAGAGTGTAAAGACGAGGAAGGTAAAGAAATCTGATCTTAGATTGTTCACAGTTCAATGAAAAAAAATGGGCGAGGTATTTCCGGAATGAAAATACATTCATTACAGAATATTTTGAACTTACACAACTGGAAAAATATTATGGTAAAAATAAAGTCAGATTTTTTAGACATATATTAAAGCATAAAGGGAAAAAATAGGGGTAGAACAAATGGAAAGTAAGGAAAAATTGTATTCAATATCTTTAGGAACATGCTTGATTTCATTCACTATTCTCTTATTATCAATGACAGCAGTTGCAGCGGTTGAACAAAATTCTTCACCAATGGTGCCATATGCATACATAACGAATTACGGCAGCAACAACGTTTCTGTAATTGATACAGCTTCAAACACTGTTGTAGCAACAATTAACGTAGGATCCAGTCCTTGGGGAGTTGCAGTCAATCCGGATGGAACAAAAGTATATGTGGCAAACAGGGACAGTAACACTATTTCTATAATTGACACAGCCACGAACAATGTTACAGCCACATTGAGTATAGGATATCCTCCTTACGGAATTGCATCTAACCCTACGAAGACAAAGGTATATGTGACCACCTATAACGGAAATGTCTATGTAATTGACACAATAACAAACACTTTTACAACCACGTTGAATGTAGGAGATTATCCATATGGAATTGTAGTCAGCCCAGAAGGGACAAAAGCATATGTGACAAGCTCTAACTATGGAACAGTTTCAGTATTTGATACAGCTTCAAGCACTATTACAGCAACGGTGAAAGTAGGGAGCAGTCCTTATGGAGTTGCAGTAACACCAGATGGAACAAAAGTATATGTGGCAAACTCAAACAGCAACAACGTTTCTGTAATTGACACAGCCACAAACAATGTTACAAAAACAATAGATGTAGGAAATGCTCCCAAGG
>JASGVX010000003.1 GCA_030054735.1 Methanobacteriota archaeon
CTCCTGATATCCTATTATGTGCTTAAACTTAAGCGCATAAATAATAAGTTCTAATTTAAAATAACAATCATCTGACATAGTAGATTAGTGAAATTAGATTTATGCGCTTAAATTTTGGGAACTCAGGGCCTAATTGCATAAACAGTTTATTTATACTACCTTTTTAAGGAGACCTTCGGGAAGAACTTCTCTTTTTTTCTAAAAGTATCCACAATTTCTCACATTCTTCAGCTGTCAACCCTATCTGGTTGATCAGGTAATCTTCTGTTTTTTCATTTTTTACAGTATCTTTTAGCAGGCTGCTTACTGTATCTCTGTGGTGCCCTGTTATCCTTTCAATGCTCCTTATCCCATTTTTTTCGATGAAAAGTCGATATATCAATTTTATTTTTTCTTTAGGCAGATGTTTACGATAAACAGCCGTGCCTACTGTATCCATAAAAAATTTCTCACAGTGTTTACAATAGTATCTCTGATGCCCGGTTTTGTATTTTCCACGTTTTATTATGGACTTTCCTTCAGCATTAAGATAATATGCACATTCTGGATTTGGACACACGACAAGATCTGTTTTTCCTGTCATATTATTTCCCTCCCTGAGTCCCTATTTGTTCAACTGTTTTATTGCATCATATATATAATAATTATAAATTAGACTTTTAAAAATTATCCTAAACTACTGATCTAGCTGCACTATAGTGTCTTCTATAGTGGCTTTTCTTCCGACAATGGAGCAACAAATATGCTTCAGAACCAGACTGACAACTTTGTATGCTTTGTGTAACTTACCAACTGAATTAATTTAATTAGTAAGTTATGGTTCTATTGATATATTTATTTTACTGATAATCATGTCTATCAGAAACATATTTTTCCTAAATTAATCAAAGAACGTTTTATAAAAAAAGCATAGACTTTTTAAAATATTTATACTGATTTATTATGCAAGCAAAAACTATTTTCCCTGAGCATTCGCATTATTTTATACTCAAATATTTTTCCACCGTTCGGGCTTGTGAGCTGATCCAAACTTTCAGGAGTTGCAAGAATATATTAATCTCTTCTGCTAATATCGTTTCATGCCTCTAGAAACAAGAGAAATTTCAGTCATTGCAAAAGAAGATTGCGGTATTGTTAATATTACTGAAATGGTATCAGATGAAGTTGAAAATTCAAAAATAAGAAGCGGGACAGTAACGGTATTCTGTATAGGATCAACCGGAGCAATAAGCACAATGGAATTTGAGCCAAACCTTTCAAAAGATGTTGGAGAAACCCTTAATGAACTAATTCCTTTGAATAAAGACTATCACCATCACAAAACATGGGGCGATTTCAATGGAGGCTCTCATTTAAGATCACTGCTAGTCGGCCCGAGCCTTACAGTCCCTTTTGTTGAAAAGAAGTTGACACTCGGAACCTGGCAGCAGATTGTCTACATAAACTTTGACAGGATTGAAAAGGTAAGAAAAATCGTGCTTCAGATTATCGGGGAATTTTAAAAGAGATTTGTCTCTTCCTTGTTTCTTTTATCTTAACTCTTTGTCTTTCAGTTCCGCTGCCCCCTGGCTCTGGCATATTATAGCACTGAAAGCCCAGATAAGATAGTCAACTACCCCACGCTAAACCAGGAGGGTTTCCTTCCTTAAAATTCGTGAGTTCCATTCTATCGACCGTTAAATAGTCTCCTTTCCCATGACAAAATACATGAGAAATCGTGGTCATGTAAGGCCATTCTTTGAGCAGGATAACAGCTCCGAGGAAGGAGACTTCCCACTTAGAGTTAAACTCGTAACTATATCAGTTTTTAATTATTATTTTTGAATCTAATATTAAAACTGCACACTTAAGTATAAATATTATAATGTTGTAGTGTTTTTAGTTTAATAGTTTATAAAGCGGATGATATCATCTCATTAAAGGGGGGTCTGATCACGATGATATCTCATAAGTTTAAACAGTATTCAAAATATGGACTAGTTCTCATACTTATGCTAAGTATGCTTAGCACTGCGCATGCAGATGCAAATCAAATTGTATATTATAACTGGTGTGAAGACACTGGAAATACTATAGTTGACAATTCCGGATATGGAAATAATGGTATAAATTATGGCAGCACAACCTTTATTCTTCCAACAGGACAAACAGCAAGACATTTTAACGGACAAAACAGAGTAATAATACCTGAAAATGAGCAGTTAGCGTTCACTGATCCGCGTATAACATTTGGGGTCTTTTTCTCTTATAATGACAATAATCCGACAAATTGTACATATCTGGTTTCTAAAGGCAATGACAGATGCAGGATCATCATTGACCATACAGATTCAACCATAAAGTATGAAATTTACGCAGACGGTCATATTATTTCTGGTCACAGTGATTGTCAGATTGAGCCTGATGAGGATTATGAAGCTATTGTGACCTACGATGGTTCTAATGCTCAACTGTACATCAATGGAATTGCCAGTGGAAAAAGCGTGAATTATACGGCAGCTGCTTTAGATTCCAGCTATAAAACTGATATCTGGACGATAGGATCATCTCCTGGTGCAGAGTACGGGTTAAATGGGAATATATATGCTTTTTATGAGTATAACAGAACACTAAATTCATCAGAGGTCCTGGATTTATACGTCAATGATCTCCACAGAATAAGGGCTTCAGATAGGCCAGGAGGCATTGCCCTATCCTGGGACGATGCAGGGAATATTCATAGCTGCTATAAATATCTGCCAATGTTCCAGAAGTATAACGCTACATGCACCATGAATGCAAACAAAGTGAGTCACAGGCAACAGAATGTAATAGATGAACTGGGCAAGCTTCATTCAGCTGGATGGGAAATTGCTACACACGGGCACAATCACAAAAATGCAATTATTTTTCTAAACAATAGCACTACTCAAGAGTGGCTGGACCAGGAAATTTTCCCGAACATCGTAGAATTGACCCGTTATGGTTATCCAGTTTGTACTCATGCATATCCCAATTCGGCCAGAAATCGAACTACCGATGCGTTACTATCTCCATATTTCCGGACGCTCAGGACAAGAACTCCTAATGTTATAAATGGTAACGTAAATGAAACACTTCTGGCTTATTACGACTGGGACAATGACCAACTTCTGTATGGTGTAGAAATAGATGACTGGTCAGGTGTTAGTTTACAGTCTATAGAATATGGAATAGACCGCGCAATAAAAACAGGTACTGTACTGGTGTTATTTGGGCATGATATTACTTCAAACGTTACTAGAAAATATCAAACATCAGATTCAAGATTGGAATCAATTCTAAATTATACCAGCCAGAACGGCGGAGTATTTTATAACATGGGAGATCTGGGCAAATCGACCTGGGTAAGGCCTGCCAGGTTCTCTGACGTGACTGCAAAATTTACAGTTTCTGCAGACAATGTATCTGCCGGTGAAAGTGTGATTTTTAAAGATCACAGCATCAACCAGACCACCGAACTGCTCGATTTTGGGGATGGTTCGCCTGTTAGCAGTACTGCAAATATCGCTCATATATATACTAAACCAGGAAATTATACGGCTAATCTAACGGTAGCAAATGACGTTTCAAGCCACTCAATGCTTAAAACAATTAAGGTAATTCTACCGCCAGCTCCAGTTGCGAATTTCACTTCAAATATAACATCTGGAAATGTCCCATTAACTGTCCAGTTTAGTGATATAAGTACCGGATATCCAACTGCATGGGACTGGGACTTTGGAGACGGAAGCAGTTCAGTTGAGCAGAATCCAGTGCATATCTACTCAGCAGCAGGGAACTTTACGGTTACCCTGAGAGTAAGTAACGTGGAAGGCGCGGATTCAAAAGCTGCTGTTATAACTGTACTGCAAAAACAGGGAAGAGATGAAACTATTGTGCTTCCTGAAGCAGACTTCAGTACAAGTGTTACAGGTGGCTATGCTCCCCTTTCAGTGGCTTTTACTGACCTTTCGAACAACACAACATCAAGGAGCTGGGACTTTGGAGATGGAAGCAGTTCAGTTGAGCAGAATCCAGTGCATATCTACTCAGCAGCAGGAACTTACACAGTTACTCTGACCGCATACAATGATTACGGCCAGGCTACAAAAACTGCCCGGATTTTTGTAGATAGAGAGCGCAGTAGTGGAAGCGGCGGAAGTGGAGAAAGTGGAGGAAGTGGCGGTGGAGGTGGCGGCGGCTCGCCAGAACCTGCAAAAAACGTTGAGGTAAAGGAACTTTCCCAGGTTTTCATCACAAATGGAAACAACGTGAAGTTTGATTTCCCAAAAAATGTCACTGCAATTGTTAATTTAAGCTTTGATCCAAAGAAGACTGCTGGCAAGACAACGACCATTGTTGAAATGCTGAAAAATAAATCCACGCTCACCCCGGATGCACCTCAGGGCGAAGTCTACAGGTACCTGAATATCTGGGTTGGAAACAGCGGGTATGCAAATTCAAGGAATATTGAAAATGCAATTGTATGCTTCAGGGTTAAAAAATCCTGGATTGAGGATCAAAGCATTGACCAGTCTTCAATTATCCTGCACAGGTACAGTGATAAGAAATGGAATGAACTTCCAACCACTCTGCTCAGAGAAGATGATAGGTATCTTTATTTCACATCTGAAACTCCGGGATTCTCGTCCTTTGCAATTACGGCAAAAAAGATCGTAATTAAAATGCCGACTGACAATGAGAATCCCGAAAAATACGGAAGTATCAAATCAGATATTAAAAAGGAGACAGATCAGGCAGGAAACACAAGCATTTCTCAAAAAGAAAACTTAAGTATTTCTGGATTTGAAATGATTTACTGTATTTTCGGGCTGATTGGAGTGTTAATGTATAGAAGAAGATAAAATTGAATAATTTGAAGTTAGATGGTGGGGCTAACCGCCCTGCTATCTAATTATTTATGGATAACAAATATATAATTTCAAGTATTTATGTTCCCTCTCTACTGTTGCTGACTATACTTATTGCATAATGAGGGAGGTTACAGAAGTAAAAGTGGAAATTAATTCTAAAGTCGTAACTCAAATTGCCAGGATGAACGAAGTTAAGGCCAGGATATATAAGGTTGATGGAGAAGAATTGTGAAAAATACTACTTTTGAGTGGAGATCTGAAGAAAGTCAGTCGTAGCCAGGAGCCTTTATTTTTCAATATCTTTGAAACTCCGGTATAAAGAAGAGAAAAGCAAGAAATATTAATGATAGATATTAAACGGAGACTTGAGAAAAAGAAGGAGTAAAAATCACCTTTGCTTTCTTGCTCTTGATTTTTCTTTTTGTCTTTCCTTCTGCTGGTTAAAAACAGAGGGCAGATGGAGAGCATATGAACCTTCTTCCCTGATTGCCATAACGAGCTCTTTCCGCTCTAAAAGGGAATCCAGATTAAGTTCATAAGAGCCAGGGCCAAGAATCCTTACGGACTCCACCCTTTCCCCCTCAGTTTCATTTTCATATTCTGGCTGCTGCTCACTATCTTTTTCTTCGGATGCAAGAGCTTCGTCAATATTCCTGACAACCTCATCCAGAGAGGCTTCAAGATCCAGTTTTTGTTCTTCCAGAGCAGGCGTCCCCTGGTTTTCCAAACCCTCTGGCTCTTTTTTCACATAGAGGAACTTGTTCCAGCCACAGCTCGGGCAGCCGCTGAGGATTACAGAATCCCCGTCTTCAAAAATGGATCCGCATCTGGTACATCTATGGGGCATGAGTTCACCGAAATCAATAATATGAACGTAATTGCTGCAGTTTGTAACCGTCTATAAGACGCTGTATATTAATTAGATTTATATCTTAAATTAATTTATTAAATTGGCCACTTAGAGGGTAATTGAATTAGATATGAAATTGATTTTTATATAGAATAAACACGTATATCAGCATTTGATACATATTCAGTTATCTAAATAATATCTTAAATAAGTACCTTTAATAAATATGTATATTCGTATTTACAGTTTTTTTATTTAATAAGTTTATATTAATATCAACCACTGGCTTTTTAGCACCCTTACCGGCTACAATCTTTTTGTTTGTAATATAAGGAAAATTATCAAGACTCAAGCAGGTAATAAAGTTTCTATCATAAAAGTCTCCAGCACTTCTTCCCGTCAATAAGATCAGACCTGGTCCTACCGACCCTATCCATCTCCTCCAGAACTTCTGGAAGCCTGCCGGGTTGAGTAATCTCAAAAACGATCGGATCGAGTGCATGATTTACGTAAAGGCTGTGTTTAATATCTTCAAGACTCCAGAGCTTTCCAGAATCTTTTCTCATGCATTTTGTCAAAATACTTATCATATCTTCCATAAAATTCCAGGGATAGACGATCCATGCCCAATCCTCAAGCCGCTCTCCAATGTAATCAGGATCGATTTTCGAGCTCCCCATATATTGTAAAGAAGCGGTTCGAACCTCTTTCGGATTCTTGCTTTCTACATAAGCTTTAGCGCTGATCATACTTTCCCCTGTATCCACAACGTCGTCTACAATAAGAACTCTTTTGCCTTCGACCACATCGTCTGAGAGAGGGTATCGTATATATGGTTCGCCAGTGTTAATGGCTGCATCCCCTATATAATGCTCGATTTTAAGACTGGAGAGGTCATCAAGACCCAGGAAATCACACAGCACACGTCCTGCAAACCAGCCTCCTCTGGCAAGTGCAATAATAACATCCGCTTCATACCCGGAGTTTTTGACTTCTCTTGAAATATTTCGGCACAGGTTGTAAATATAGTCCCAGTTCGTAAGCACACATCTAAACGATTCTATGTAAAACCCTCCCGGATCCGAAACCCGGTGCATTGATCAGAAAATTATACTGTTTTAGGAGCACTCATGTCAAGGCTCCACATTCGAGATTATATAATTCAGCCATAGGCTTTAAGTTTTCTTATTTTGTAAGAACTTCTTTGAAATCGACTGAATAGTTTTGAAATCGGTTAAAAAGAAACAATTTAAACTGAATTAAGAACTTTACTGATAATTTACTGTGAGCAGAATTTCGAAAAAAATCTTTAAATTAAAAACTTCTTTAAACTAAAGACTTATACTACTGCTTTATATCCTGAGTTCCCAAAATTTAAGCGCATAAATCTAATTTCACTAATCTACTATCTCAGATGATTGTTATTTTAAATTAGAACTTACTATTCATGCGCTTAAGTTTAAGCACATAATAAGATATCAGAAGAACCTTATGCGCTTAAAAAGGCGGAAGTTAGGTTATATTGCTGCCTCCGTAAATAACTGGCTCAAAAGAGCTTCCAGAAAGCAGGGAGAGTCAAAAATAATATCTCCTCATAGGTGCGAATCCGGAAAGTGAAAACAATGGATAAAATGTTGATAGACTTACTCTTTATGTCCCAGAAAAGAAAGGACCTTTTGCTCCTTCTCAAAGATGGAGAAAGGACAATAGAAGAAATCGTAGATCTTCTTAATGTCACTCAAACAGGGATGCTCCCACAAATCAAAAAATTAAAGGATGAATTTCTGGTTATTCAGGACGATAGAAAATACAGGCTTACACCTCTGGCAGAAATTCTGGTAGAAAAAATGCAGCCTTTGATTGACACTCTTGAAGTCATTGAAGAAAATAAAATTTTCTGGCAAGAGCGCGACCTGAGTGATTTGTCTCCAGCCTTTCTTGAGAGACTTAACGAACTAAAACCATATTCTCTTGTAAAACCCGATCCTGAAAAAATTTTCGAGATCCCTTCAGTATTTCTGAAAAACATAGAGAAATCAAAAAACATATTGTCTTTATTTTCAATATTCCATCCGGCACTCTCAGGGATATTTCTTAGAATTGAAGACGATAACATTGAAATTAGCCTTATAGTAACGAAAAGAATTTATGAAAGATTAAAAAACGATTTTCAGGAAGAACTGAAACTTTATCTGGCCAGGAAAAACAAACAGCTTTTTGTTTGCTCTGACGAAATGAAAATAGCTATGATAACAAAAACTGACTGTTTCATGATGGCTGACTTCCTTACATGGAAAGGAAACTACGATCAGCAAAGTATCATGGCTTTTGAACCCGCTTCTCTGAAATTAGCTGAAGATCTTATTCTCCATTACAAAGACAGAGCTCAGAAGATAAAGGGGTGAATTCTGACAAAAAGATTGTCGAGAAAACTCTTGGTCTCAAAGTATGTCTCAAAGTATATTTTTCCCGCCTTTACAGGCAAATAGTGCCCTGATTTTCCTGCATGCCTTTTCAACATGTATATACGTCGATTTGGGATTGAAGCTGCGAACAAAACTGAAGTCTAAGCAAAATATAAATTCAAAAAGGTTTATTTTTTAACCTATATTAAAAAGAATAAAAAATGTTTAAAAGGAATCAGAGGGAAATACATGAAAGGAAAAATCAGAGGGAAATACATGAAAGGAAAAATAAATGACAGGCACTTAATAAATGCAAGGTCTACAAAAACTGTGAAATTGATAGCATTCCTGTTTGTGATCATTACAGTTGCATTTTCCGGTTGTGTTGACAATAAGCAAAACAATACGGGTAACGAAACCGAAAGTCCAGTAAATGATAGCCAGAACACCAGTGGACAAGAATACACATATGGTATGGCAAATGTGGAAAATATTGATATTATGATTCTGGAATCTTTCCCGGTGCAGATAGTTGTGGAAGCAGAAGGCTACCTGCCTGATGGATGCACTGAGATTGATAAAATAAGTACGCAAAAAGAAGGAAATAATTTCAATATCACTTTCACGACAAAGCGTCCAAAAGATGCAATGTGCGCCCAGGCTATAGAGGGCTTTACAAAAACGATTCCTCTTGAAGTCCAGGGCCTCAGCGCCGGAAATTATACCGTAAATGTAAACGGAGTAAACGGATCTTTTGAGCTTGCTGTTGATAACACGTTAGACGAATTTCCAGCTCCATCAGGACAGAAGGAAATAACCGAGTCTGGTAACGGAACAACTGTAAGCCTCAAAAAAGGAGAAACTTTTTACCTGAGACTTAAAGAAAACCCAAGCACAGGCTATGAATGGAAACTCAACCTGAGCAAGGGACTCAGTCAGGTTTCGGACAGGTACTATCCCCCGGAATCAAAAAAAGGCATAAGACCTCTTATTGGGGCCGAAGGAGTCCATGAGTGGAAAATAAAAGCGGACTCCGAGGGAAAACAGCTGATAACAGCTATATATAAAAAGTCCTGGGAAAATGAAACTGGCACGGAAGACAGATTTACACTTAACGTCGAAGTGGTCTGAACTGTGATTTAGCTTTTCATGCCTCTGCATCTTTTTATCTTCAAGTAAGTAAGAGAGCAAGGGCATGAAAAAGTTTTATTCCGCACCGGCCACAATTCAATCCTCCAGAGTTTTCACAGGAGCCCAGGAGTTTGTTTTAAGTCTTTTAGACAGCTGCCGCAGACATACGACGTTCCTATCTGTGTACACACAGGTATATTTACATCTTCCCTGTGTTCTTAGTCTTCCGGATTTCCGGAATAGCTTTCGCAGTAAACTCCACAATTGACCTCACTATAGGCCCCGAAAAAACCTGTATGGAAAATGTTAAAAATGAAATTTGAAATAAAGCCAGATAAATTGAGTTGAAACTGTGAAAACTCCAAAGTGGAGGCATAAGTACCCCATATTTTACATGAAGATTGAGAAGCCGGGCGAAAAGTATATAAGCAATCGTTAGTATGTTCTGATAGCTGTCTCAGGCAGAGTGCCTGATGTATAAAATCCCGCAGCGGGGTAGGGTAGCCAGGAGATCCCGACGGGCTCATAACCCGTAGACCGATGGTTCGAATCCATCCCCCGCTATAAGAGGAGCTTCAGATAACTCTTTTCCTGATGATAATTTTCTTTTTTAAAAGAATCACAAGCCCCGTAGCGGGGTAGGGTAGCCAGGAGATCCCGACGGGCTCATAACCCGTAGACCGATGGTTCGAATCCATCCCCCGCTATAGAAAACAATTTTCAGAAATTATTTTTTCGTAACTAAGGCTTTTAATACATCAGGCTTTGTTCTATACTTCGATTTTTCATATCCGAGCGGTTATTTATATTCGGAGCATTCAATCTTATCTAATTCAAATCCCATCTTAAATCCTGTTATACCTTCATAGCTTTTCAAGCATCAAAAACTAAAAGGCTTATTAAATAAAGATGGCTTCTTATTACAGGATAAAATAAATGCAAAAAAGATCACCTTCTTATAAAGGTAAAAAAAGCCAGAAAAAGCAACCTTGCACAAACTGATAAACTAAATTTAACTTATCTTTTTATCCATCCTCAAAATTAAGCAGGACGATTCTCATATGGTAATGGAAAAACTGGGAGACTCCTTACAGGGAGCACTAAAGAAGCTGATCGGCGCAGGGAGAATTGATGAGCGCACGGTCAATGAAGTAGTAAAGGATATTCAGCGCGCTCTGCTCCAGGCCGACGTTAATGTAAAGCTTGTCATGGGGATGTCGCAGAGAATCAAAGAGCGTGCAATGAAAGAAGACCCTCCTGCGGGTATGAATCCAAGGGAGCACGTAATCCGCATTGTATATCAGGAATTAATGGAAATCATTGGGAAAGGAGCCGATATCAAGCTCAAGCCCCAGACAATCATGATGGTAGGACTGCAGGGAAGCGGAAAAACCACAAGTGCTGCAAAACTTGCCCGCTATTTCCAGAGAAAAGGGCTTAAAGCAGGTGTTGTTGCCGCTGATACCTTCCGTCCCGGAGCTTACCAGCAGCTCAAGACCCTCTCTGAAAAGCTCAATGTGGGTTTTTACGGAGAAGAAGGAAATCCAGATGCTGTTGAGATTACAAAACATGGGCTTAAAGCGCTTGAAAAATACGATATAAAAATAGTGGACACTGCAGGCAGGCACGCCCTTGAAGCTGACCTGATAGAAGAAATGGAGAGAATCCATGCTATTGCAAAACCTGACCACAAGTTCATGGTCCTGGACGCAGGTATAGGGCAGCAGGCAAGCCAGCAGGCTCATGCTTTCAATAATTCTGTAGGGATCACAGGCGTTATTATCACAAAGCTGGACGGGACAGCAAAAGGTGGTGGAGCGCTCTCAGCCGTTGCCGAAACAAAGGCACCGATTGCTTTTATAGGAGTTGGGGAAACCCCGGAAGACTTTGAGAAGTTCGAAGCCGACAGGTTCATTTCAAGGCTGCTTGGAATGGGAGACCTCAGGAGCCTTATGGAAAAGGCAGAGGAGAGTCTGAGCGAAGAAGAGATCAATGTTGAAGCCCTTATGCAGGGGCGTTTTACCCTGAAAGACCTGTACAAGCAGCTCGAAGCAATGAATAAAATGGGGCCCCTAAAGCAGATTATGTCAATGCTCCCAATGGGTTTGGGAGGAATGGGGGGCATGAAACTATCAGACGAAATGTTCCAGGCTACCAGTGACAAAATGAAAAACTATAAGGTCATCATGGACTCAATGACAGAAGAAGAAATGACAGATCCCAAACTTATAGGTGCCTCGCGGATTAAAAGGATCTCAAGAGGCTCGGGCCGTAGCCCTGAAGACGTGAGGGAGCTTCTGAAGTACCATAAAACCATGCAGACGGCTTTGAAAGGCTTTAGAGGCGGGAAATTCAATATACAGAAAATGATGAAGAAAAAACTCGGGATGTAATAATTCCGAGCCCTTTTTTAATTTGTAACTTAATAACTGACCTTATTTTTGATTCATTAGCAAGGACCAGTACTTATTAAGGTCAATACCGGCCACAAAGCTCAAAGAAATTCATCAATAACTCTTCTCCCTGCCTGCTGTGGGAAACCTAATTGAACGCCATAAATCGGTTTTGTGGGATGGCGCATGGCTTCAATTTCACAGATATCCGAGCGGGCGAGATGGATAAATCCTTCTGGAAGAACAGCCACTTCATCAGCATGAGAAGCCCATACGGTTGTTTTTGGGCCAAGCCCTCTGAGTATATCATCCTCTTCAAGGACCTCTATTTCAACTTCGGCATATCCTCCTCTTTTGCCTGCATGGACATGACCCCCATAAGCAAGAGCAATTGCCTGGTGCCCGAGGCAAATCCCAAGGATATGGATTTCGATTTCTCGCACATAGTCAAAGCAAAGGCCCGCCCTTTCCATTTCCGGCCCTCCGCTCAGGATCAGCCCGTCAGGCTTTTCTGCCAGAATATCCTCTATAAGAGTTACATTGGGAATGATTTTTGCATCCATGTCAAGGTCCCGGACAGCCCTGCGAATAAGGTGGCAAAACTGCCCATAGTTGTTCACAACAAGGATTTTTAGTTCTCTCATAGTTCCTTCAGCTCATGTTTACAAATATAAAATGCATCTTACGCTCTGAGCTTATTCTATAGCCCTTGATATCCTATTTTAATTCTTGTATCTTCCTGGCTTTGCTTCAAAGATTTTTCACTCTCCATGCCTGGTTTTTGGGCCATACAATTACATCTAAATCACCTGGAAATAAACTATCAAATAAGAGAAAACTTTAAGAACTGAACATAATAGTACATTAATGTTCAAATTAGTTCGATATATACATTTTAAATTCAAAGCAACTTAAAACTGGATCAGAAACAGAGTTTGGATAAGTATAAATATAAGTGGCGTGTTAGTATGTCACACACTATCACGCCAGAAAAGAAAAGACAATACTACAAAAATTGTAAAGAAAGTTAACTGGTTAGAACTTAGGGGAATCAAGATGTCAGAAATTGGCAAAAAAATACGCATAGAAAGGCTGATGAATCGGGAGAGCAGAAACATGGTGATTATTCCAATGGACCATGGAATCTCCGATGGACCTATTGAAGGGCTTATTAATATTACCGATACAGTTAATAGGGTTGCTGAAGGAGGAGCAAATGCAGTCCTCATGCAAAAAGGCATGGTCAGGTACGGGCACAGAGGCTACGGCCATGACATCGGGCTTGTTGTGCATATAAGTGCCTCTTCAGTTCTGAGCCCAGACCCCAATGCCAAAGTTCAGGTCTGCACCGTTGAAGAAGTAATTAAGATGGGAGCTGACGCAGTTTCCATGCATATCAATATAGGATCGAATACGGAAGCCGAACAGCTCGAACAGCTCGGGACAATATCAAGGGACTGTACGGAATGGGGCATGCCTCTTCTTGCCATGATGTACACCAGAGGCAAAAAGATCACAAATCCCCATGACCCTGTAAACGTGGCACATGCCGTCAGGATTGGAGCCGAACTGGGGGCTGATGTTGTGAAAACCGTATACACCGGAGATCCGGACAGTTTTAGAGATGTGGTAAAAGGCTGTCCTGTACCCGTAGTGATTGCAGGTGGACCAAAAACCTCATCAGACCGGGAACTTCTTGAAATGATTGACGGAGCAGTGGAAGCCGGAGCAAGAGGGGCTGCAATAGGAAGAAATATCTTCCAGCACAGAGACCCTGTGAGGTTGACCAGGGCTATCTGTGAAATCGTGCACAACAGAAGGCCTGTAGAGGAAGCTCTGGAACAGCTAAAGTTAGAGAGCCCTGAGAAAAAAGTTAAGAAGCAAAAATCAAGCCCAAAGTGAAAAAACCACAAAAAGGATTCCGGAGTAAGTTGCCGGATAACGTACCGGAGTAAAGGCCGGAGTAAAAACAATTTATAAACGGGGTTGAAAGCCTTTGGAAAAAAAAAGTGTCTGGATAAAAGCCGATAAAGGCAGATGGGAAGAACAGAAAGAGAGGATCACGACAGGTCTGGAATCTGGAGCCGACTGTGTACTTGTAAATCCGGGAGATGTGGAAAAGGTCAGAGGACTCGGAAACATTACAGTTGCAGCCTTTGCACGTGACAACAGGTCCGGAGCCGATATTGTGGTCGTAGGCATAAGAGGAGAAGGCGATGGGACAAAACCCCTGCCCCAGGAAATTCCGGGTTCTTTTGATGTAAACGCAGCAATCCTGCTCACTGACAAAGGAGTAACAGTAGGCGGATACGTTGTCATAAAGGATAAAAATTATGAGCGTTTCGCAGCCGAAATGGGGAAAATCTGCGATTACTTACTCGTTACAGGCACAGATTGGAAAGTCATCCCTCTCGAAAACCTGATAGCTGACCTCCAGCGCGAGAAAGTAAAGATTATCTTCGGTGTAAAAAGTGCAGAGGAAGCCAGACTAGCCTTCAAGACTCTCGAAAAAGGAGCAGATGGAGTCCTTCTTGACAGTGGAAATCCTCAGGAAATAAAAGACACAATCAAGATTGCAAGAGAACTTGAAAGAGAAAATGTCGAACTTGAGCCTGCTATTGTAACCAGGGTTGAACCTCTTGGAATGGGAGACCGGGTCTGTGTGGATACATGCAATCTCATGCAGCGTGGAGAAGGCATGCTCATAGGTTCGCAGGCTAACGGGATGTTCCTGGTAAATTCGGAGTCAGATGACAGCCCTTATGTAGCAGCCCGCCCTTTCAGAGTAAATGCAGGGGCAGTTCATTCTTATATCAAGATTGGGGATAAAACCCGCTATCTCTCAGAGCTCAAAACAGGAGACACCATAACTATTGTAGACTCAAATGGAAAACAGCGGGAAGGCATAGTTGGCAGAGTCAAGATAGAAAGCCGCCCCCTGATGCTAATTGAAGCAAAAGCTGGAGACAGGACCTTAACTGCAATTCTGCAAAATGCCGAAACCATCAAGCTGGTGGCAAAGGATGGAAATCCTGTTTCTGTTGCAAAACTGAAAAAAGGAGATGAGGTACTGGTCCGTCTCGAAGAAGGAGCCAGGCATTTCGGCAAAAAAATAGAAGAAACAATCATAGAGAAATAAATCTAGAAAAAAAATCTAGAAAAACGCATATGAAATTCTTCAAATAACAGGCACAAAAAATGAAAGTACCTGGAAGCACTTTCATGCTAAATAAACCAGGAAAAGCTAAATAACAGTCGATAATCGCGGATTCTCTACTTCCGGTTTCGGAGTGAGTATGGCTCAAATAGGCTCATTTGACATTGAAAATAAAGCTGCAGTTGTCGCAGTAATCCTTGAAAAACCTCTTGAGACTTCAAAAAAGGCAGCCGAGAAAGGAGCTGATATCCTTGAAATCCGGCTGGATTTGCTTGGTATCAGGGACCCGGAAAGGGCTATAGAGATAATCAGGGAGATAAAATCCAAAACCGTTATTCCTCTACTCGTTACCAACCGTTCAAGGGCAGAAGGAGGGAAGTGGGAAGGAAAAGAGGAAGATAGAATTGGACTTCTTATGAATCTCCTTTCTTTTAAAGATGGGCCGGATGCAATTGATATCGAGATTTCTGCCGGCAGGAAAGAAAGAGATAAAGTTATAAAAGCGGCTAAAGATCACGGAAAAACCGTAATTATCTCTTCCCATGACTTTTTAAAAACCCCTTCTTTCCAGGATATGAAAGCAATTATTGAGGAAATGTTTCTTGCAGGGGCAGATATTGCCAAACTTGCAGTCATGCCCAGGTCAATGGAAGATACCCTTAATCTGCTCAGGGTTACCCTGGACTTTACGGATAGAGGAAAATCAGTATCTACCATTGCAATGGGCAGTCAGGGAAAACATACAAGAGTGGTTGCTCCTCTCTATGGCTCAGTCCTGACATATGCTTCGATAGAAAATGATGCATCCGCAGCTCCCGGCCAGCTTCCGCTAGATGAAGTAAAGAAAATAATGGAAATGCTAAGATGAAGCAAGTTTTTGCTGTATTTGGAGACCCTGTAAGTCATTCTCTTTCCCCTGCCATGCATAACGCAGCTTTTTCAGCTCTTGGTATGGACTGTGTTTATCATGCTTTCAGGGTCAGACCGGAAAAACTGGAGAATGCGGTTCTTGGAGCCGAAGCTATGGGGTTTGGAGGGCTTAACCTGACAGTGCCCCTGAAAGAAAAGGCTTTGAAGCTTGACTTCATCAAGCCTGATCCCCTTGCAAAGAAAATCGGAGCAGTAAATACTATAGTCTTTGGAAAAGATGGAGAAATCCGGGGATATAATACTGATGGACCTGGGGCAAGGCAGGCACTTCTTGACACTTCAGTGGAAATTATGGGATCTAGAATAGTGGTAGCTGGGGCTGGAGGAGCTGCAAGGGCGCTTACTTTTCAGCTTGCAGCCGACGGCGCAGATATCACAGTAGTAAACAGGACAGAAGAGCGGGCAGTAGAACTTGCAAAGGAGATCTCGGCTGCAGCCCTTCCGGGAAAAATAAGAGCTACCGGGCTTTCAGGGTTAAAAGGCCTTTTGAGGGATGCAGATGTCCTGATCAATACCACAACTCTTGGGATGTACCCAAACACAGATGCAGCTATTGCGACAGCAGAAGAACTTCACAGCGGCCTTATTGTTTTTGATATCGTTTATAACCCTCTTGAAACCAGGCTTTTAAGGGAAGCAAAGGCGACTGGAGCAAAAACGATAAGTGGGGTTCTGATGCTTGTCTATCAGGGTGCAGAAGCTTTCAGGATCTGGACAGGAGTTGAACCGCCTGTGGAGCTTATGAAAAAAACCGTACTGGAGGCCCTTCAGGCTTGAATATAGACTCTGAGACCGGAAAAACTAAAGTTCTGATCCTTGGCGGGACCGGAGAAATGGGGCAGTGGTTCACGCGTTTTTTTAAGGACAGAGGCTATGAAGTTACAGTCTGGGGAAAAGGCGGCAAAATTGAGGTCGCAAAAAAACTGGAGGTCCCTTTTGCTTCGGACCTTGAGGCAGTTATCCCTGAAAGTGACATAGTAATAGTTTCAGTCCCGATCAATGCAACAGAAGAAAGCATTGCAGAAGTCGCCCCAAAGATGAAAGCAGGAAGCCTCCTTATGGATTTTACCTCCATCAAGGTGAAGCCTGTTGAAGCCATGAGAAAGTTTACACCAGGGGATGTTGAAATCCTTGGAACCCACCCTATGTTCGGCCCGACAATTCCAACAATAAGGGGGCAGACCGTAATCCTCGTCCCTGTAGAAGGGCGCTCAGAAAAATGGTTTCCGGTAATCAGACAGCTTTTTGAGGACAGCGGCGCGCACGTTGAGATCACAACTGCAGCCGAACATGACAGGCTGGTCTCAGTATTACAGGGACTTACCCATTTTGCTTATATCAGCATAGGGACAACAATTGATAGGCTTGATTTTGATATCAAAAAGTCCAGGAAATTCGTAAGCCCTGTTTACAGTATAATGCTTGACTTTGTGGGCAGGATCCTGGGACAGAACCCTTACCTATATGCCCTGATTCAGATGGAAAACCCGGGCGTTCCTGAGGTACATGAGGCGTTTATAAAGGAATGTGAGGAACTTTCCGGCCTTGTGAGGGCGCATGACGAAGAAGGCTTTGTAAAGAAGATGAAAGCTGCCGCCAGGAAATATGATGATACTGCTCACGCCCTGCGCAGGTCGGACAAACTTATCAACTCCAGGATAAACGAATATGAAACTATCCTGAATTCTATAGGGAAAGTATGCGGTTTTTCTCATATTTACTCTGGAAATATCCATGTGGGCAGACTGGAAAAAGTGGGGCCGAACGAGGTAGTTCTTAAGAAACTTGTCTCAAAAGGTACAGCCCCCTATATAAAAAACAAATTCATAAAACTCAATCTTGAAAACCTCCACCTTCTTTCAGAATCTGAACTGAAAAGGTGGAGAGAAGATAACTTAAAGCATTCAGTCAGGGATATTTCAGTCCTGATCCCCGAGGGCGCCGATCCTGAGATAATCCTCAGAGCAGTAAATACAAACAAATATCTTGCAGACTGTAAAATCAGTGATATCTACAAACTGGTTGATGAAACAGTATCCGATAAAAACGTAAGTAGAAGCGAAAAATTGGGAGTGACTTACAGAATTACTATATTTGGGGATTGCGATGCAAATTATGTTGAAACTGAAGTTGCATCCCTTCTTTTAGGGCTAGGGTGCCGGATAAGAGAGAAAAACCTGAAGATAGAGAAATGAAAAGATCTTTTCTTTGCCTGGTTTAATTAGAATAGAAATACATATAAACAATAAAAATATAGAAATTATAATGCTTCAGGTTAAATGGAAAAATTATCTTTTATTTGCAATCATCACTCTCTCTATATTTTTTTCGCTAATTCTAAGTGGTGATGAGCTTAAGGAAAGGCTGGAAAAAGAGACAAACACAACGTCATTAGCTGGAGTTTCGGGAGAAAATCGGATTCTAAATCTCATAAACAGGCTGGAAAACAGCACTGACCATGAAACAAAGTTAAGTACCGCAGCCAGCCTTGGCAGACTAGGAAAGCCAGCAGCCAGTGCTATTATCCAAAAAATTGAAACCAAAAACTCTAGTTCAGGGGGAGAAATAAGCAGTTATATACTTCTCGCACTTCTTGAAACTGGAGATGAAAGAATAGAAAATATTCTTTTGGGAAAGATTGGAAAAGAAACTCCAAATATGACTGCACCCGATAGGGTACAGAGTAAGAGAGAGGTCCCGGAAGATATTATTCAGGCTATAGAAGTAAAAGATAGAGCTATGCGAGAAAGCCTTGCAAGGTCTTTTAACATTGAATATGGAAATCACACTGATATTCTTGAAGAAGCCCTCAAGGCAGAAGAACAGAATTCCACTCTCTATACTTCCTTTGTGCTTTCAAATTTCGAATCTGAAGAATCGGAAAACGAAACAGAAATACTCCTTAACGCTCTTAAAAGCGAAAAAGGATACGTAAGAGTTGCAGCTGCGATGGCTCTTGGACAAAAGAAGGAAAAAGCCGCAACTGATCCCTTAATGAAGATGCTTTCTCAGGATTATCCCCTGGCTGGACACAGTGCAGTTATGGCACTTGGAGAACTTGGAGATGAAAGAGCTGTAAATGCCCTGATGTTGGAATTGAAAAACAGTAAGAAAGATTATATAAGGAGCAGCACTGCAGTCGCCCTTGGTAAAATAGGTTCAGATGAAGCTGTGCCCTATCTTACTGAGAGACTGAGAGACACAAAGGCTCCTGTAAGAAGTAATGCAGCCCTCGCACTTGGCAGAATTGGAAATGAGGCGGCAGTAGAGCCCCTGATAAATATCCTGGATAGTGGAAAAGGAGCCGAAGGAAGAAGAATAGATACCCTGAACACATATATAGATGTCCGAAAAAGCGCTGTCCTTGCTCTTGGAGGAATAGGAGGCAGTGAGGCCAGGCGAGCAGTAAGCGGCGTACTAACCGACGACGGAGAAAGACTTGAGGTAAGGATTGCAGCAGCTTCTGCTCTTGGGAACATAGGAAGCGCTGAAGCTGTAAGTACTCTTAAAACAGTATTTGACAACCAGAGCATGAATATGGACATCAGAAAAGCAGCCCTTCTTGCTCTTGGTAAAACTGAGCGGGAAACTGCAGGGTTTTTTATAGAAAAAATAGGAGATGAGGACTTTGGAGTAAGTGCCAGAGAAGCACTTATTGAAATGGGAGAAACAACAGTTGACACTCTTATAGAAAACCTGAAAACGGATGACCAGAAAATTAAGAACGAAATCGCTCTGATTCTTATAGAAATAGGAGATCAAAGAGCGATAAAGCCTCTTATTGAAGCTTACAAGTAAGTGAACCGCTCCGCCTGCTTTATTCGAAAGCGAGGACGGAGCTTCCTTCGAGTGTTTACTTCATTTTTGGAAGTATAGCTTTCATCAATTTTTATTAACTTTTTACCTATAAGTTCTGGCTTTATAGGCTAAAAATTCGATGAAGCAAGATAAATATCCTTGATTTTGGGTTGACCTATTCATAGATCTTTTTCTTTTTCCTTTGAGTTTTTTGGACTGAGCCATGTTTTTAATTTTCAGATCTCCAACAATAATAGTATTAGCCTTAATGTCTTGTCAGTCATCAATGAGTATACGATTTTGAATCGTTGTAATCGATTATATACGATATCTTAACGCTGACGCGACATTAGTATTGCTAAGCATATTCTTAGACAGTTTATGCTGAAAATCTCAATCTAAGTAAGAGATAAAGTGATTTCGTTATTGCACGACAGCATATAAATGTATTCATTTAAAAATACCTCAACAAAGTTAAATAGCTAATAATATTATATTATATCAAAAAAGTAACATTAAATTACGATTATGTTATTGTTTTTCTAAATAGAATAATATTAAAATAGAGTGATGAAACTTAGAAAAGTCAAAAATTTATAAAAAAGTAGTATGCCGATCCGAGAAGATAAGCCGCTAAAACACAGAAAATAGGTTCAAAGAGGTTACAAAAATGAATAAAAAAACTAAATTTTTCTTCATGGTCATTTTACTATTCTCCTCAGTTTTTTTAAGCGGATGTGTGGATAACCAGGAAGAAAAAGAAAAAACAAATCTAAGCCATGTTACAGAAAAGACTGTCCAGGCCCATGGACAGGAAGAAATAACGGTTATTGACGATATAGGAAGAGAAATAACAGTACCATACCCCTGTGAAAGGTCTGTGTTCCTGGTTGAAAACGCCATGAACTCCATGTATGCCATAGGAGGAGCTGACAAAATTAGCGGAATAGGTGCTGTCTGGTACGAAGATACAAAGGCACCTTTCTTCAAGGCCATAGACCCAAATTATGATAAGAAGAGACTTTCTAAAGGAAGTGAACAGCCAGGCACTGAAACCATAGCAACAGCAAACCCTCAGGTCGTCTTCCTATGGGCATCGGATTGGGGAAGTGAGGATATAAAAGCAATTGAAGAGACTCTAAATATCCCGGTCTATGGAGTTTATATCGACAGCCTTGATGACCTGCAAAGGCAAATGAAAACGTTCAGCAAACTCATTGGAGAGGAAGAGCGTGGAGAAGAAGTAATTGAGTTGATGAATAATAGTATGAAAAAGGTTACAGATCTAACCGGAGCACTGCCAGCAGAAGAAAAACCAGAAGTCTACTGGATGTGGGGAGATATCTATGGTACTGCAGGCCTGGCCAGTACAGCTAACACCCTCATAGAGAGATCTGGCGGGATTAATGTCCTCAATAAATGGACAAACGAAACAAAGAGTTTGGAACATCCGGTTCTTAACCTTGAAGCCCTGCTTGCGATGAACCCGGAAGTCATATACATGTGGAATAATGAGAACCTTGACCCCATAAATATAATTTCTGGAGACACTGTAGATGGAATAGATTTCAGCACATGGAGCAAAATTTCCGCCGTGAAAAATGGCAGAGTGTATGAGATCTCTGATCCTTTTGTCTATGACTTCCACTCCCCGAGACTACCCCTTGCAATGATGCATGTTGCAAAAGACCTGCACCCTGACAAATTTGCAGACCTGAACCTTACAGAAGAAACAGATCAGTACTATGTTGACGTGTACGGGGTTCATTATCCCGGATTCGAGCCTGCATAAAGGACATGATCTGGCATGAAATTACCGGAAAACGAAAAAAATCATGGGTACCCGGCCTGCAGACCGGGTATACCTTTTTATTTAAAATGGAAAAAACCGGCATTTATAGTCTTTTTGCTTTTACCTGTACCTGTATTCTTCGTCTCAATTTTCCTTGGAACCTATCCTTTACCCCCTCTGGATCTTCTTAAGGTCCTTCTATCCCATATTACAGCATATGAATATAGCTATCCTCCAATTTATGACACCGTCATTTTCAACAGCCGCTTCCCAAGAGTTCTTATTGCAATGATGGTAGGATCGGCCCTTTCAATATCAGGAGCCACGTTTCAGGGGATATTTAGAAATCCCCTCGTGAGCCCTTACATCCTTGGACTTTCTTCAGGAGCAGCCTTTGGAGCTGCACTGTCTATTGCAGTTATCCCTGAACTTCCCGCCCAGATTGGAGCTTTTATCTTCAGCCTGATAGCTCTTGGGTTTTCCTATACAATGGCCAGGGTAGGAAGGCAGACTTCAACTGTTGCCCTTATACTTTCAGGAGTGATTACATCTTCTGTTTTTGGAGCTTTACTTTCGATAATTCAGTATATAACTGACGAAAAAGCCGTCCAGAGCATTGTTTACTGGACTATGGGCTGTCTGCACACCTCGTGCTGGTCCAAATTTTATGATGCGTTTCCACTTATACTCACCGGCTGCCTTATCATATATCTCCTGCGCTGGAAACTTAATGTCCTTGCTCTTGGAGAAGAAGAGGCAAAAGCAGTGGGTATGAATGTTGAGCTTTATAAGGCAGTATTTATAACCGCTGCTTCCCTTGCAGCCTCAGCGGCTGTGGCTGTCGCAGGGATTATCGGGCTCCTGGGCCTGATCGTACCTCACATACTTAGAATGATCTTTGGGCCGGACCACAGGAAGATAATACCTCTTTCAATCACCTTCGGAGCTGCTTTTCTGGCTCTAGTAGACGACATTGCAAGGTCAACATTTGGGTTTGAAATCCCTGTCGGGATTATTACCACTCTTCTTGGAGCTCCCTTTTTCCTCTACCTCTTAAGAACTACAAAAATAGGGGGATGGGAATGAAAGAAAAAAATATTCAAAAAAATAAAGGCATATCCGTAGAAAACCTGACATTGAGCTATGAGAAAAACCTCGTTTTAAACAATGTCAATTTTTCAATAAAAAAAGGATCTGTAGTATCCCTTCTAGGCCCGAATGGTTGTGGAAAAACGACCCTTCTTAAAATCATAAACGGTTTTCTCAGACAGAATGAAGGAACGGTCTATATAGACAGCAGGAACATAGAGGAAATTGCAAACCGAGAGCTTGCAAAGATTCTGGGACATGTATCCCAGATGCACAAATCCTCCTTTCCATTTTCCGTACTGGACGTCGTACTTACAGGACGCATGCCCTATATCTCCATATTTGCAAGCCCAGGAAAAAAAGATATAGAAAAAGCCTATCAGGTCCTGGAATTTATGGGCATAGCACATTTTGCCCAGAGGCCTTACACCCAGATCAGCGGAGGAGAGCGGCAAATGGTGATGATTGCAAAAGCTCTTGCCCAGGAGCCTGATTTTCTCCTTCTTGACGAGCCGACTTCCTTTCTTGACCTGAAAAACCAGATCCACGTCCTGAAAACCATCATCAACCTTGCCAGAACCCGGAATATAACCGTGCTGATGACCCTGCATGAACCAAACTATGCTCTTCTGTTTTCTGATGAGGTCATTCTCCTGAGAAAATTGGAAAACGGAAATTTTACAAACAGACATGAATACAGCCACGGTGCATCTCCGGAAAAAGCGAAGATTCTGACACTCCCAGAGGAAAATATAGTTAGTTCAGGACCTCCAGAAAAAGTGATGACACCTGAAAAAATAAAAGAAGCTTATGGAATAGATGTCGAGGTGCTGGAACATAAAGGGAAAAGGATGATCATCCCTGAAATTTAAACTTCAAAACCAGGGTGAGGGCCTCTTGAAGACCCTTAAAAAAGCTCTTGAGGATTAATTAAAATTGAAGATGAAAGGACAATAGATTCTCTCATCAATACCCGGAGACACCATCATACTCCAGAGACAAATGATGAAGCTCAAGCTGAAATTCGAGAAAATAAAACTTAAACCAGACTAATAAGATCCTCCAGTGCTGCCTTTGGGTCTTTAGCTTTCACGATTCCCGAAGCCAGAAGCACGCCTTCCGAACCAAGGTCAAGAGCTGCCCTGAGGTCTTCACCTTTTGAAATTCCTGCACCGCAGAGCACTTTTACACCAGGATTGATTTTTGCAACTGCTTCAACAGAGCCGCTAACAACTCCAGGGTCGGCTTTGGAGACAGGAATTCCACTTCCTATAAGTTCCGGGGGCTCTATTGCAACATAATCAGGACCAAGGACTGCAGCTGCTGCCGTTGTAGGGACATTATTCGTACATATTACTGTCCTTAGCCCAAATTCTTTTGCAGCCTTTAAGGAAGCTTCAATTTCTGCAAGGGTCAGACGCCTTTCAGAGTGATTGATTAAAGTTCCTACAGCTCCTGCTTCTTTTATGCATTTTCCGAAAACATGCCCTGTAAAACTCCCTGCCCCTATTCCATCCAGATGCTGGGAAAAAACCGGAAGTTCAACTTCAGAAGCTACCCTGTAAATATCCGGGAGCTGAGGAGCTACTGCAATTTCGATACCTGACTCTTCGGACACGGCTTTGCAGGCTTTTGCAATCTCAACTGCTCCCAGCCCTGTTCCCTGTGTATATGTCTTATAGTTCAGTAAAATGAATGGTGAATTCAAAGAAGGTGCCCTCCTGAAAAATGAAAATAAAATGGAGAGGAAAAAGCATGGAAATCCACACTTTCTCCAATGGTCTCTGCCGGAAGTTTTGCCGTAATTTTGCTATTAACGGTTTACTATCTGTTCTTAAGAATTTCCATAATAGCTGTATTAGCAGTTTTCCGGCAGCTCTTTTTTCAAAGCCTGCTCAGAAGTCGGTCATGATCCTGAACTGGTCAATTTCAGGCTTGTTTAAGCTGTTGATAAACTGTCCGGCTGCTTCCCGGATGTCCTTTGCTCCTGCAATGGCTCTTCCGACCACAAGGATATCAGCACCCTGACTAAGCGCTACAGGCACATTGTCGAGGCGGACTCCGCCCGCAACTGCAACAAGAGTCCTTGGAGCGATCTTCTTGATTTCAGCGATATTGCCCCAGGCGTGTTCTGTGTTTTCAATGTCGATTCCGCGGTGGAGCTCAATTACATCGGGCATAGTTTTGAGCTGCTTTAAGACAGAAATCGGGTCGGGATGGTTAAGAGTATCCATAACTGCGTAGATGCCTGTCTTGTGGGCTTCCTCAATGAGCTTGTCAATGGTGCTGATAGGTGCAAGGGCTGATACTACGATAGCATCACCTGCTGCATCTGCAACCATTCTGGCTTCAAGGTTCCCGGTGTCCAAGGTCTTTAAGTCAGCAACAATGAAGGCATCAGGCCTGACCTCTCTGATCTTCGAAACCACGTCCATGCCATAGCGCTTGACAAGGGGTGTGCCTGCTTCGATAATGACGTGGTCGCTCTTCGGGATCTGGGAGATAGCCGAAAGGACAAACTCGAGGTTCGGGTTGTCAAAGGCAATCTGCAGGTATGGTGGGTCCCAGAGCCTTGTGACTTTAAAGCCCATGATAGCGTGTGTTGACTTGTTGCTTTCCTCAAGCACGGTATCGATGTCCGGGAAGCCTTTTAGTGCTCTCTTGATTGCGAGCTTTGTGGCTCCGTAGTTATACCTGTAGATTTTATTGTAGTCCTGAGCATCAGGGTGGATAAAGACACTTGCTACGATAACAATGTCTTCAACCTGGTCCTTCGGGATCACGCCTTCTTCTACAGAATCTGCTACTGCTTTTGCAACAGCTGACTGGGCAGGCCCGAAAATCCTTGCTGCCTGATCCATATTCTTTACTGTAACCTTCGGGATAATAAGGGTCGAAGGCTTGGGCGGCAGGTTTGGCCTGATAACTGAAAGGAGAGGGGTGTGTCCGGCTGAGAGTTGTGTAAGGCCATTTGCGAAAGCCTGTCCTACAGGACCTTCCTTGTCTCCTATCATCAAATCAACATGGGCAAGTTCTGAGCCCTGTCCCATTAATGCTTCTCCTATCTGAAACATGTTTAACCTCGCGAGTTGGTAAATGTGAGATGCAGATTACTGATAACATATGTTGTGCAGAGTATTAGATAATATACGTGTAAAGTATACGTGTAAAGTATGATAGCTGTGCACCTGAAATGAATCTGTCATAGAATTCTGGGATTAGCATAACCCTTTTGCCTGCTTAATGCCAGCTTTATATAAATAATCTCGTATCCCTAATAAGAATTTTCCACCCCTGTACAACGCCTTACGGTTTTGATTCTATAGTTTTAATAGTTTCAGAAACTCCTGATTAAATGAGAATTTTAGGGCATATATCGTTCAGGACGCAAATTCCGCACCTCGGAGATACAGGCCGGCAGACATTTTGCCCGAATTTTACAAGCAAAATATTTACGTGCCTCCAGTATTTTTGCGGAAGGGCCTTTTTTAATTTTATTTCTGTCTCTTCAGGATTATTTGTCGCTACCAGCCCAAGCCTGTTAGATATCCTGTGTACATGTGTATCGACAGCAAGGGCGTCTTCTTTAAGGAATGCATGAGCAAGAACGCAGTTAGCTGTTTTCCTGCCAACTCCGGGAAGTTTCAAAAGAGCCTCCATCTCGTCCGGGACTCTGCCGTTGTATTCCTCCAGTAAAATTCTGGAGATTTCCTTTATCCTTCCAGCTTTGACTCTATAAAAACCAACATCTCTAATAAGCGCTTCAATCTCCTCAACATCAGCTTCGACCATTTCCTCAGGGGTTGAAAATCTTTCAAAAAGCTTCTCTGCTGCAGGATAGGTCACATCGTCCCGGGTCCTGTGCGACATGACAGTGGAGATTAATGCAAAAAAGGGCTCCCGTATGTCTACAGTACATCCATCAGGATAAAGTTCGAAAAGCCTCTGCATGAGTTCATCAATATCCATGCCCATAATTAGTATCCTCCTGATATAAAAATACCAGATTAGAGCATAACTGATTTAACTGAAAAAACAAAGCAGACCCTCTGGGGAAGTCTGAATTAAAGACAAAATAAATTTGAAAAGTTTTTAGAAAAGGCAAAAAAGCAAAAAAGAAACAAAGTATAAAAAGAGAAACTTAAAATGTTTAAAAAGCCAAGGTCCGGATTCGAACCGGAATGGTATCGCTCTGCAGGCGATTGCGTAGCCGCTCCGCCACCTTGGCACAAAATGGATTTGCTTAAAGCACTTTATTGAATATATAGTTTTGGTTAAATTACTTTTAAAAGAGAAAAGCCAAGATCCGGATTCGAACCGGAATGGTATCGCTCTGCAGGCGATTGCGTAGCCGCTCCGCCATCTTGGCACTATTGATCACGTACTGGTCGTGTAGATGCAATTAAAGTAATTTCTTGTATATAAATATTTAGCTTGAAGAAATAAATCTGAAGAATTTGATATAAACATTAGAAAAATAATAAATAATTTCAAGGAAGGAAATCTCAAGGAAGGAAATCTCAAGGAAGGAAATAATCAAATTAGGGGGAAGGAAGATCCGAAAATGGCCTCAGCAGGAATGCTCTTGATGAATATTTTAAGAGGAGTTTACTCAAGTTTTTCTGGAATACAACCCTTATTTAACAGATTCAGTTAATTAATAGAGAATTTTATTACACAAAACACAGCGCATTGACATATTATATTTAAGTAATATAGTAAATATCAAAAAATCATAAGATTCAAGACAAAACATTTCATTCTATGATGAAAACAGAAGCATGAAGCCCATTTAGACATTATATACTTTATGCCTCTGTAAAACTTAGGATCAAAAGTACAAACTCTCAAGTCAGAACTTCCTTAATTACATAGAAAAATTGGATGAAGAAACGATTCGAAAATTTGCATTAAATGTCTCAGTTAAAGCTTTGGAAACGGAAATAGAAAGTATTTCAATGAAGGAAAAAGGTCGAAAATCCGGGAAATTTTGAAAATACATTTTTGAGTATCCTGGTGTATTCCAGAAAAACGATAGCATGAAAAATTGAAGGATCTCTGTGGAAAGCCGGCTGAAATTTTGAAAACAAATTACAAAAATTCAAGTGGAATGAAGATCAAGAACGCGTTTTATGTGTAATTAGTATCATTGTTTAAATACACCATATAAAGACGCTACTTAAGTACACCTGCTCCCCAGAATCATTACCTGTACAGCACAACTGTCCTGCCGCGTATATCAATAAGTGTGGACCTTGTGGCTTCGGCAAGCTCATCTGCAATAGTTTTCAAGTCCTTTCCTTCTTCTGCACTTTTGAGTACTTTGACTTTTACAAGCCTGTTAGCTTTTATCTGCTTGTTCAGTTCTTCGATCAAAGCATCGGTGACCCCATTCTTTCCAATATTAAGAACAGGATTTAGTTTGCTTGCATCGGATTTCAGCTGGTATAATTTTTCTTTCTCCATTACCCTTCCTCACATCGCTAATGATTAAACCGTCTGCCAGTTATAAAAAGCTCACATCATCAATAAATGAGATATGTATAAATCGGTGAAATAATTCCTTTTACCTTAAAGCCAGTTTACCCTGAATATAATTCCACCCAATCACAGCAGCACCTATATCAAAGTTTCCAGGTGAACCTGATTTCAGCTTACAGCCAGACTCCAGACCCTTATAGTCATTCATTTTTACCCTGTACAGGCTTTGCGTTAATAGATTCGAAGCGGACAGGGATTTCAAACAATTTCAACATCTTATTCTTGATTTGAGGGACCTAAAAAATATGCGAAAAAATTCATTTACGTTCTCCAAGGAAAACCATCACCCCTGCAGGTGAAGCTCTTTTGTAGATTTTCTCCAGTGATTCAAGCAGGTCTTCTTCACCGCACCAGAAGGGGAATTTTCCAAGCCTTTTCGGAAGAGCGGCTGGAACTGGAGGTATATGAGCCTCAATGGAGCAGATTTTTTCCTCTTCAGTGTATTCAGGGAGCCTTCCCCAGAAAACTTCAGGATCAAGGGGAAGAAGCTCAGGAGAAACTGGAGAGATTTCAGCTTCGAATGCAGTTCTGGTTTTATCATCAGGCCTTTCTGTAAGAACCCCCACTTCTGCTACCCGGTCTACAGTTTCCGGAACAAAGCCCTTTCCGATAATAGACATAAAATCGTCCATATCCACGCCCCTTAGCTTAAAGATAAGGAAGGGATCTCTATCAAATTCTTCCCCAAGCAGGTAATAGACGGCTGCAATGTGCTTACATGGGTTTGACCAATCAGGACAGGAGCAGTCTGTTTCAAGGTCGTCGAGTGTTTCAGGAAAGAGAGAGAGTCCTATTTCCCTGAATGAAGAGTCGATATCTGCAGGCATCTCTCCTGCGAGGAGCTTTGCCGCAAAGATTGGTTTCAGAGCAAGTTTTTCTGCAAGGAGTTCCCATTCGGAGCCGGTCAGGGTCCTGACTTTGATCGTTACCGAATAGGGCTTGGGGTCCGAACCCTGGACTTTAGCCCTTACAAATCCGGTCTCTATTTTTATAGAGGTTACCTGTCCTTTACGGGCATAGCTTTTTCCGCGGCTTAACCTGGCACCCAGATTAAAGCTTTCAAGGGTTTCAATCCAGCGTTTTGCCCACCAGCTCTTGACAAAGCTTCCACGTTTGGATTGTGCCTTGATGCCTCCTTTAACCTCAATTGGCTTTGTGGGCTCATAATAACCATAGCCGTTCCAGTAAGCTGCCATTTTATTCACCTACCGCTTCTTCTCGAAGAGCAAAAATATCTTTCAGTTCATCATTGGAAAGTTCTGTCAGCCAGCCTTCCCCTGTTCCGACGACGTTCTCTGCGACCTCTACTTTACGCTCGATAATCTCATCTATTTTTTCTTCAAGTGTTCCTGCACAGATGAACTTATGCACCCCAACGTTTTTCGTCTGGCCTATACGGAATGCCCTGTCTGTAGCCTGATTTTCAACAGCCGGGTTCCACCAGCGGTCAAAGTGGAAAACGTGATTGGCTCCAGTAAGGTTAAGCCCCGTACCTCCGGCTTTCAGGGAAAGGACAAAAATAGGCAGGTATTCTTTTCCCTCCTGGAAGCGCTCAATCATCCGGTCCCTCTGTTTTCTGGGAACTTCCCCGTGCAGGAAAAGGACTTCACAGCCGAAACTTGCCTGCAGGTGTTCTTTTAGCATTCTGCCCATCTCCGCAAACTGGGTGAAAACAAGGGCTTTTTCCCCATTTTCCAGGACTGTATCCAAAATTTCAGTAAGCCTTGCGACTTTTCCTGACCTGCCGGGTACAGCGGAGTTATCCTTCAAAAACTGTGCAGGATGATTACAGACCTGCTTTAACCTGGTAAGGGCAGACAGGATTATGCCTTTTCTCTGAATTCCTTCTTCAGCTTCTTCCATTGCATCTCCAATGTCTTCGAGGACTGCAGCATAGAGGGAAGCCTGTTCTTTTGTAAGTGTACAATAGGTTTTCATCTCTATTTTTTCCGGCAGGTCGGAGATGATCGAAGTATCTGTCTTCAAACGGCGCAGGATGAAGGGACCGGTAATTTCTTTTAGCCTCCTTGCAGCCTCAGGATCTCTTTCAGCCTGAATGGGGATAAAGAAATTCCGCTTGAAACCTGCCTGGCTACCAAGGAAACCGGGGTTTAAAAACTCCATTATGGACCAGAGGTCGCCTACATTATTTTCAACCGGAGTCCCTGTAAGGGCTATGCGGTAATCAGCTTCCAGAGCCCTGGCTGCCTTTGCCTGTTTGGTTTCCGGGTTTTTGATATTCTGGGCTTCGTCAAGTACAACTCCGGCCCAGGAAACTCCTTTTAAAAACTCAAGATCGCGCTGCAAAAGGCCATAGCTTGAGATGACGATAGCATGACTCAGGGCTTCCGTTGTGAATTCCTCTTTCTTTTTCCGGCTGGTCCCGTGGTGAACCATCACCGAAAGTTCCGGGGTAAAGCGGGCAGCCTCTTTTTTCCAGTTGTTTATAACAGAGGTAGGACAGACAAGAAGAACCGGTTTTTGGTTTTTATGTCCATCAACTTTTTCAACCTGCTCTTTAACCTGTTCCATGTCGTGCTGGATAAGAGCTAAAGTCTGGACGGTTTTACCAAGCCCCATGTCGTCTGCAAGGCAGGCCCCTATGCCCCACTGTCTCAGGAAAGCAAGCCAGGAGTAACCACGGAACTGGTATGGACGAAGAGTTCCTGAAAATCCACTGGGAGCCGGAAGTTCTTCAAATCCGGATTTGTCCTTTAAGCGGCTGATTAATTCTCCGATCCAGCCGGCTGCATTAAGCCCTTCAACGTCCAGACCATTGGCTTTTTCAGAAGCTCCCACTGCCATTTTTAGAACATCGCGCAGACTTGCTTCTCCCTGGGGGTTTTTCTTCCAGAAATCAAGAGCAGCACGAATTTCCGCATCGTTTACCTCTACCCACTGCCCGCGGAATTTCACAAGCGGAGCTTTGAGTTTTGCAAGAGCCTGCAGTTCTCTGACTGTTAATACCCGGTCACCAAGAGCGATTTCCCAGTCAAAGCTTACTATTTTTTCGAGGGTTAGCCCGCTTCCGGCCTGCAACTCTTTCTTGCCCTTAACTTTTGCCTGGGCTTTCAGATGGGTTTTTGTGCCTTTACGTGTCCACCAGCCAGGGAGAAGCAGCCCAAAGCCGGCCTGGCTTAAGTTTGCTGCGCTTTCGGTCAGGAAGCGGTAAGCCTCTTTCGTATCAAGGGAATATCCGGAGGGGTTGGGAGCCTCAAGACTGAAAGCAATTTCTGCACTGATACTGGAAGCCTGCCCAAGGGAAGATAATAGAAATTGGCGAATATTTTTTACATCGTATTTTTTCAACGGGCTGCCCTTCTTTGGCTTCCATGCCTCTTTTACAGGGATCAGAAGGCTTGGGTCTTCGTAGGACTGAAGCAGGTAGCGGACATACCAGAGCCCTTCGGGAACTTCTATATCAGCTATCCCTTCCCTGCTTTTTTTAGTATCTCTTCTCCCGGCTTCGGGTTCTTCGAGCTCTTCTTCTACAGCCGGTTCTTCCAGCCTGAAACAGAACCTGAAGGGAGAAGTGGTAAGGACCTTGAGGGGACGCTGCCATTCACGGGACCGGGACGCAAGTTGAAGAAGTTCTTTTTCGTCTCCATAGATCAGCCCTTCAGGGCTTTTAAGAGCAGAAACCCAGGCGTCATGGATGCTATCAAATGATTTTCTTTTGTGCGTCTCTTTTGAAAGCTTTTTTTCTCCAATCTCGGAGCGGACTATCTGGTCAAGAGCATCTTCAATAAACTGCCTTGCTACTAAAGCTGCAGGCATTTCCGGCGGCATGGAAGAGGCTTCAGGAGCAAGAGCCCTTGCAGCAGGAGGCATTTGCTTTGCCAGCTTTGCCAGCTCTCCTGCATCTTCTCCGGAAAATACGGGTTCCCAGAAAGCCCTGTACTCTTCTTCCCCGACTCTGACCCCGGGAAGGTATTTCTGTCCTGCTACCAGCGAGCCTGCAAATTTCAGGGCATCTGCCCACCAGAGGAGGTCATTTCCCGAGATTATGCCGGGAGCAAGAACCCGTTTCCCCATACAGGTGCAGAGGAGAAGAATAGCTTCTTCAGTTTCCAGAGGATATGCATGAACAGTCCAGGGAGCCAGTGAAGGTTCTGCTTTTGAATCAGGGATTTCAGCAACAAGAGGGCTTGAAGGGAGAGGAATCCCGCCTACCGTAGGGACCCAGACGTTGATTTTCTCTGCCATTTTCCGGCCATTAATGCCCAGCAGCTCAAGAGTGGAAGACAGGTTTTCAAATCCCGAATCATAAGGATAAGGCTTTACAATAGGATTTTTAGGCTTTCTCCCACGCCGAACAAGCGGAATTTCATTTTCAGACGGACTTTCGCCCCATAAGAAGAACTGTTTTCCGACTCTTCCTGCATGAAGAATTATCATATATTTGTATAAAGAAGGAAGATATATTAAAAATGATAGGGGACAAGCCATTTCAAGGGTTTGATTTTACAATAGATATTCCGTAGAATTTCCGGCTTATTATTGATGCGTTTCTTTTATCTGGTTATTGAAATTGAAAGTTCGGCAGTGTAATATAGGGTGAGTTGAAAATACTTTAAAAAACCGAAGGTTTTGATTTTAGAAAGCATTTTCTAGAGGGATTATATAGTAATTACCCCCAAAATCACTTATTAAATCTTAAAGGTGATGAAATGTCTAAAGCCGTCATGATAAAAGCAGGAGAAACGATATTTTTTGCCGAAACCGACGAATCAATTGAGATACCATATCTCGGGTCGCTTCCAGATGGGCCAAAAGGGATGCAAGCCACGGCAGGCACAGAAAAGATAACTCAAGAAATGACAACTATTCAAGACATAATCGCAGCATGCAGTGAAGGGGTGTTCAACGCCATCAAGAGTAAAAGCCCTAAACCTGAGAGAGTTACCGTCGATTTCGGAATCAAATTTGCGGGGGAAGGCGGCTTTCCGATGTTGGCAAAAGCATCTGGTGAAGCAAATTTAAATATCTCCATCGAATGGAAGACAAGTGAATCTTAAAAACTTAAGGTTACTACTTTCTGATTACTGACGCGAAATTAGGCAACTGGACAAGTGAGAAGAATTGAGCACCCTCCATATGCAGTTTGCATCAGCGGTACAAAAAATGGTCAAATGTCTTCAAATGGAACAGGCTTTATTGTAAGTAAAGAAGGCTAGGACTTACGCAGTTGAATTGAAAAACACGAGCGGAAGTGACTTAACGGTATAAACTCA
Organism: Methanobacteriota archaeon; assembly: GCA_030054735.1. Lineage (GTDB taxonomy): Archaea > Halobacteriota > Methanosarcinia > Methanosarcinales > Methanosarcinaceae > Methanosarcina. The sequence goes on from JASGVX010000003.1 coordinate 33,195, forward strand.
AATAATATTGACGAGCCTGCATCTGTCTGATTTTACATTTCAACTGCGTAAGTCCTATAAGAGTCAAAATTAATTTTCTAATTTCCTCAATTCATTTTTCTAATTAGCAGTTTCCTCACAACTTTTCTCTTTTCACCTTTTTCGAGAGTTTCATTTTCTGTAGCTTCGAAGAGCTCAGTCCATGCCTTGAAACGGTAATTGCTGCCCGCTCCAAGGTCCCTGATCCTTATCTCAAAGGGCTTTTCTCTAGTAGCTTCCTTTTGCCCTGCGAGTTTTTGGTGGAATGTTTTTGCTGCGGCTTTTTCCGGAGAAGGAGCTGAGACAACTCCAATCAATCCTCCATTTTCATCCGTGGCAATGAAGGTTTTTTCCTTTTTCTTCTGCTCTGCCTGAGCTTCCTGTTTTATGCTTTCCCGCCTGAGCTGTCTTCTGACCCTGTCAAGGGCACCTCCTGCATCCTTTTTTTCTTGTGGGTCTGTCCCTGGGGGTCTGGATTCAGAAAGATGTTTTTCTTTTTTTTCGGGAGGAATGTAAGGATCTTTTCCCAGGAGTTCATGCAGGAGCATAATTGCCGCATGCTTATCAAGAGGCTCGTTGTTGTTCCCGCACTTTGGGGACTGGATACAGCCAGGACAGCCGCTTTCACAGGGGCAGCTTTCAATAGCCTTTAAGGTGCCTTCCAGGACCTCTTCTATCAGGTCATAGCCTTTTTCGGCATACCCAACTCCCCCCCTGTGCCCGTCATAGATGAAAATCCCGCTTTTACCACCGAGGTCGGGATGGGACGGAGTTGAAACCCCTCCTACGTCACTCCTGTCCACAAGCAGGTGCAGAGGGTACATGGAAATCATTGCATGCTCAACAGCATGAATCCCGCCAGCAAAATCCAGCTTATTGTCCCCTATCAGCTCCTGCATCCTGTCAGGAAGCTTAATCCAGAGCGCAACTGTCTGGAGGGTTATAGGAGGCATTTCAATATCATGAGCGCTCATTGTCTCATTGTTGTAGGTCCGGATTTTCCTGTAGCCTATAATTCTATCTGTTACCTCCACATCCCCAAGCCCAAGCTCTACCTCAGGAGCATGCAGGAGAGGCTTTACCGCATAAGTCTCCTGCACCAGTACGGACGAATCTATCATGGGTTTTGTATAATAGCTATCATACGTCTTTACGGCATGAATTTCCTTTTTCTCATGGTCGATCCTGTTTATGTAGAAAGGTTCCCCCCTGTGCATGTAGACTGCACCCGGGTGGCACTCCCGGAACGCCAGAGCCTCTTCGATTTCTTTTTCTATGGGAAAGCTCCTTTCTCCTTCAAAAGCAAGCAGAGAGTAAGTATTATTGTCAATTCCCCGAAGGGAGACATGTTTATAAGGGAAAGGGTCAGTAGAATATTTCAGGTCGCTGCCTGCGAGCAGCCCTTCTGCTTCAAGGAGCTCTACAACTCTTGAATACTCCATGCCAAAGAACTTTTCATCTGATTCTCTGAGAGGGACTTCTTTTGCTGCACAGAGCAGGTGCCCTGTAAGGATATAGGGGTTTTTAGGGTTGAGCACTGCATTTTCGCTGCTTCTTGCAAAGAAGTCGTTGGGGTTTCGCATATAATACTGGTCAAGAGCATTTGTCCCGGCTACCATAAAGACAAGGCTTTCATTTCCGCTCCTGCCCGCCCTTCCTGCCTGCTGCCTCGCGTTCATAACCGTCCCCGGATAGCCGTCAAGAATACAGGCATCAAGCCCACCGATGTCTATTCCGAGTTCAAGGGCGTTTGTGGAAATAATACCCCTGAGCTCTCCAGAATTCATTTTCTTTTCTATATCTTCCCTTTCCCTGTCAAAATAGCCGCTTCTGTATGAGCAGATCGAAGAAGAGAGCGCACGTTCTCTCAAAAGTTCCCTGCAACTCTTATACATTCTCTCCACCCCCTGCCTTGACCTGGTAAAAACAAGGGTCTGGAGCCCGGCCTGGACTGCCCGGACAAAAAGAGCCGAGGTTTCGGAAAAGCTGCTTTTCCTTACTGTGCATCCTCTCCCATTCAGGTAAAGAGGTGGATTCCAGAATACAAATCTCTGGGGGCCCTGTGATGAACCGTTATTCTCAACCACCTCTACTTTCCTTCCCAGCAGAGTTTCAGTATGCTCTTTTGGGTTCCCTATGGTCGCCGAACAACAGATGAACTGTGGGGAAGATCCATAGTATTCCACAACCCTGAGGAGCCTTCTGAGCACGTTTGCCATATTGCTCCCTATAACTCCCCTGTAATAGTGGCTCTCGTCAATAACAATGAATTTAAGGTTTGAAAAAAAGCGCCTCCAGAGGTGGTGCCAGGCAAGAAAACTCATGTGCACCATCTCAGGGTTTGTGAAAACAATATTTGTCTGTCCTTCCCTGATTTCTCTCTTCTGGGATGCAGTCAAAGCTCCAGTATAACGGGCTATGCCTGCCCCGGAGTTCAGTGACTTTTCAAATTCAAGGAAAGCTTTTAACTGGTCGTTTACAAGGGCATTGAGAGGAGAGATATAAAGTGAAGTAGCCTCAGGGTCATTCATAATGGCTTCAAAAATAGGGACCATGTAAGTAAGGGACTTTCCGCTTGCTGTGCTTGTGCAGAGCACCAGGTCTTTTCCTTCACGGATTTTTTCTATTGCTTCAACTTGATGGGAATAAAGAGCTTCAATCCCAATACCTGAAAGGGCAGCCCTTATCTGCGCCCTCAGTTCAAGAGGTGCATAAATGGCATCTCTTGCAGGAGTTTCTTCAATATGAACTATCTGGTTTTCATAACGGCTGCTAGCTTTAATTTCATTCAGCAGGCGGGAAATTTCCATTTTTCTACTCCATTTTATTTCATCCACTTTATTATACGCCACATTCTGCTAATCCACATAGGACTGATATTTTATTTCACTTTCCGCAGTAAAATATCGGGATTTTATATTTTTTAAATCATGTAAGTAATTTTTATAAAATTTCTTTCAGTTTTACCTTGAGAACCCATTTCCAGCCCATAATCTACAACTCAAACACCTTAATAAAACACAGACACCAAGCATGAAATGAGTACTCTTTCGGTTCAGGAGAGAAAGTTTTTTTCTCCTCCATCATATACATATTTTTAAAATAGTTGAGCTGTCAACTGAATCATATTTTTCACTACATTATAAGTTGCAAAGATATCCCAATATTTAAATATGTCTCTTAATTTTTGAGAAATTACGCTCATTGATGCCCATTTTACACAGAATAAGTATTTATACAACTATATCAATTATACTATTGATAAAACATAATACTATTAAACAAGAATAATACGAATGGCTTACCGGGGGGTAGCAATGAGTGTTTTGATTTGGAAAAAATCCCAGTTATTATTACAGCTTTTACAACAGTTGCTGGAGAATAATGAACTGGCAAGAGGATATGGGTTATAAAACGCATAGATTTGCATGCCTGTAGTGAACTATCTCTGAGCTAAAGACTCAGGAGTTTTACGCTTATTCATATAAATGTTTGCTTTTCAGAACAAATTTACAAAATATAAAATCTGAATAAAAAACGGAAGTTAAAAATAGTAATTAGATTGGGTAATGAGAAATTAATATAAAAAATATGAGATAAATATAGAAAAAAAAGTTTGGGAGTGGAACCAGATGACGCTTTCTAACCTGACTGAGGCTGAAAAAATGATTTTAATGGATGAAACGGTTGCCGACTTTAAACGCTCATTAGAATTTGCCATTAAAAATTTACTTGCAGAATACAAAACAGACCTTGAAACTAACCTTGATATTTCGAAAGTCGATGTAAGCTTCATTGTAAAAATGGACGGAATTGAGGTATAAGGTTTATCACTTCAAAAGTGCGGGTTCCATAGATACCCTTCTTTGAGGTAGGGGTTGAAGTGAACTCGCGCCAGCTTTTTTTCCTGTGTTTTTGACTAATTAGATAATTGTATATTGTTATATAGTGATACCTGGTGTTTTAAAGGTTAAATATTGATACAGATCAATGATTTATCGAGATTTATGGTTTTATGATACCTAACCTGGGCGCATCAAAATATTCAGGCAAGGGTATGTCCTAAAATCCAGTTAATATTTAGTAGAGTTTTTGTGGCTCAATTACTCTAATTCTTTTTAATTTTTGCGCTCTCTTCGCTCAGCCCTGCCCATATTACCCTATACCCCAGGTGTTCAAGCACAGGATAATAGAGACTGCTATCAATCCCGAATTCCTCAAAGACTTTAACCGCATCGGCGTAAGTCTTCACAGCTCCTGGTTTTTCAAGCTCAAGATTTATTCGCTCAAGTAGCTGCCTGTGGACTAGATAATTTTCAAGAAGCACATAATCTCTGTATTTTCCGGACTCTTCATACCCTTCAATTTCTTCTTTCACTCCGAATTTGTCAGGTTTCCGAATTTCTGCAAATCTCTCTGCAAGCTCTTCTTTTAAAGCTTCAGGCATAACTCCTCTGGCGTCTGCGATTTCTTTAAGGCTGACCAGTTCCCCAGAAAGAGATATCTCTGTGCCACAGAGCTTTAACCTGTCTTCTGCAAGCCTTTTTTCCTCGTATTTTCTAAGCACCTGTGTGACTTCATTTGCCGGAATCTTCCTGTCAAAAAAAATCACGTCCTGTGCAGGAAAATCTTTTTCAGAGCACTTGAGTTTTCTATTAATCAGGAGAATAACAGGTTCTTTTACATCTTTGAGTTTCTCAGTTTTCTTTTTAAGGTAGTCAGGAGTCCAGAAGCCAACAATCTCTGCATAAACTTTTATCCCATTCTTCTGCATGGAAAAGTCTGGAACAAAAGCGAAGCGGCCTGCTTTTAAAATCGTAGGCTCCCTTTTTATCTCCCAGCCCCCGAAACTGAAGTTTGCAAACTGCTGCTCATAAGTGCTGTCGAAAGCTTCACTTTCAGTATCTGTTTCTGCGTCCTGAGTTCCAGATTCCCTGTCTATAAATTCAGGATCTTTTTCGATTCCTGTTCTGGTCCCGGCTTTGTATTCTTCCTGTCCTTCCGCAAGATGAAAGTCGAGAGAAATCCCATCAGGATCGTCACCAGGTGCTCTGGATATAAACCTGAAAGCTTCTTCAGAGTCGTCAAGGGCAAATTCGAGGACTCGCTTTCCCTGGTAACCTTTGTGCAGAATACCTGCCTTCAATCTCCAGCCCTTTGATTTCAGGAGAATCGGAAAGAGTTTGGCAAAAGAATTACCATACCGTTCCGACATTCTGAAAAGTGATGCAGGGCCATCAAGGTGGAGGTGAACGCTTTTTAACCTTTCAGGGTCTTTGTTTTCATCCATTCTTTTACTATCTCTATTTCCTCCTTCTATTTCCTGCTTTCCGCCTTCTATTTCCGGTGTATCCTCAAGGGAATACATAAGTCCAGACTTGAGGATTTTCCAGAGGACTCTCTGAAAATCTCCTCTAATCCAGATATCCAGGTCAACAGCACGGAAAAGCAGGGTCTGGGTCAGGGAAATATTATACTGCCTTAAGAGTTCTGCAGGAGCTGGAGGATTGAATTCTTTGAGGACCTGGTTTTCCTCAAGGTCTGCCCACAAAGATTTTTCAAGGTCAGGAACTGAAATTGAAAGATTTCTTGCGGCTATTTGCAGCGACTTTTGCCTTTCGGCAGGAAAAAGGGCCATTCCCTCACAGGCTTCAAAGACAGCTTCCCTGGCTCTGGAAGGGTCAACGGCTGAAGAGGTCTCGACCAAAGCCTTCCTTCCCAGAAGCTGTGAAAGACCCCGTATAAAGCGGTAGTTCATCTCTTCATAGCCTTCAAGTTCTGCAAGCAGGTCGCCGTAAGTTTTTCCGACATGCTGCTTGAATGTCTCTATAAGAAGCTCTGCAAGCTCAAGGTTTTCCGAGTCAAAAACTGCATATGCAGGCCGGATCTTACCCCTGGAGATATGGGTTACAAGGAGGTCAGATGTCAGCATGAGGGGCACCTTTCCCGCTTTCAGGGCTTACTTTTCCTGTCCCCTGATTTTTTATTCCTGTCTTTTCTTTTTCTGCTTTTTTCCGGGGACTTCCTTCTGGACTTTTTCTGGAAGAGAAAGCCTCTTTTCTTCTCTTTGCAGTTCCCATTTCAGTGGTTTCTTCAGCAATAATTTCATAAAGCATAGCTTCCTTTCCTTCTTTTTTCCTCAGGATCCTTCCAAGGCGCTGGACATATGCCCGTTTGCTTCCTGTCCCGCTTGCTATAATTCCTACATTTGCTTCCGGGACATCGATACCTTCGTCAAGCACCTTTGAGGTAACTACAGCCCTGTACCTGCCCTGCCTGAACTTTTCGAGAATGGAATTTCTTTCTTTTGGAGGAGTCCTGTAAGTGATCGCAGGAATAAAAAAGGCATTGGAAATCCGGTGCACAAGCCGGTTGTGTTCCGTGAAGATAAATACTCTATCTTCTCTGTGCTGCACAAGGATCTCTCGTAATTTTTCTATTTTAGAATAACTGTTAAAGGCAATATCTCTTGCTGTATTTCTTGCAAGGAGGGCTTTTCTGGCTTCAGGGTCCCTCCCACTTTTCATGACCAGCTTTTGAAAGTCCTGCGGGCTTCTCATTATCATGCCGGTTTTTCTGATGTAGTCAAGGAATATGGCATAATTCTGATCATACTCTTTTTGTTCTTTGCCTGTGAGCGTCACATTAATCCGTTTTATCGTATAAGGGGAAAGGTGCTTCCCTGCAAGTTCCGATACCTTTTTTTCATAAACCTTACCCCCTGCAAGCTGGTTGAGTTCAGTATGCAGCCCGTCTTCCCTTTCATATGTGGCTGTAAGCCCGAGCCTGCAAGGCGCTGCGGAAAACTCGGCAATGCTCCTGTAAGCGGCTGCAGGAAGGTGATGAACTTCATCAAAAATTATGAGGCCGAACCTGTTCCCAAGGGTTTCGGCGTGAATATAGGCAGAGTCATAGGTGGAAACCGTTATTGGAAGAATTTTCTTTTCCCCGCCCCCAAGCTTTCCGACTTCCATTGAAAAGGCTTCCTCAAGCTCTTTCTTCCACTGTTCAAGGAGGTCCAGGGTTGGGACAAGTACAAGGGCAGGGGTGTTGCAACTCGAAATTGCCCGGATACCGGTTAAAGTCTTTCCGCTTCCTGTAGGCAGGACAAGAACTCCCCATTTTTCATTTTCCCCCCAGGAAATAAGAGCTTCTGCCTGATAATCTCTTAATTTCAACTTCTTTCCCGAAGCTTCGTAAGCCGCTGTAAGGTCAGGACAGGGAAGAAGGTCAAGGACAGCATCTTCAAAATCAACCCCAGAATTTTTCAAATAACTGATAGTATCTTTGTAGTACATTGCAGGAGCCCTGAAACTTCCGCTCCTTTCATCCCATACTGAATTCGGAACCCTGATATTTCCTTTTATGAGAATAGTTCCCTGCTTGAAGCTGATTTTTACCATTATTTATTAAGATCCGAGATGTTATATATAATATTTTAGTTATCGGTAGGCTCTCTAGCTGGAAATTTCCGGTACTGAGCCATTTTCTCTAAACAAATTTTTATATATTTTACTACAAAATTAGTAGAATAAATTGCTTTATTGCGTACACAGCACATGATTACATAAAGCAAAAGAGTTTAATTTTCCTTTCGACTAAAAAAGAGGAAAATAGAGAAAAAAGTAAGTGAAAAGAGAAGTAAAGAAAAGGAAAGAAGGGTATTTCAGTGAAATCCAATACAATTTCAGCAGGGGACAATCTGTCAGAGAAGAAAGAAAAGCCCTCTCCCGAGCCCCTTGACCTCGAAGCTCTTTACCACAGGTATGGGATTGAACGCAGCCATGCCGACAATGTGGCACGGAATGTGCTTGAGCTTTTTGACATCCTTGCTCCTTTCCACGGGCTTGGCCCTGAATTCCGAAAGCTTGTAGAAATAGCAGCTCTTGTCCACGATTCTGGAGTAACTACTGACCTGGAAAACCACCATAAGGCGGGAAGGGATATCCTGCTCCTGCACCCTCCTGCGAATCTTCCTGAGAAACTATGGCCGGTTGTTGCCTGGACAGCTTTCCTGCATAAAAAGAAGATGGGGGAAAAGAAACTCAGAAAACTCCGTGAAAAAGAGTTTGGAAGTATGCCTGAAGACCTCCAGTCCCTTACCCTGAAAGTAGCGGCCCTTGTGAGGCTTGCAGATGCTCTGGACTACAGCCGGATGGAAAGTAAGCTAGGGAAAGTCACTTTTGGAGAACAGAGCATCAAATTCGAAATTAATGGCAGCGGTTCTGCAATCGATGCTGAAAGAATGCGTGAAAAAGGTGACCTTTGGCACCTTCTGCAAAAAATGAAACTTGATTTCATGCCGGAAATAAAAAGATGACAAAAGGAAATATGAACCAGTAATGTGTCAGTAATTATTATTTTATGAATATTATTCACAAAATAAAAATATTACTCTCCAATTATTACTCTACAGGTGGTAATTAAACTTTTGTGAAAAAAGATCCAGTATCTATAAATGTGGTGATAGTTGAGCCACATGTTAAGCAATAGATGAAATATGACTTCAAGTTTTCACTTTGCTAATGGCTCTATAATTGCACTTCCCAATATCATTAATGACATTATGGAGTATAGTGTTTGGAATTAAATTTTTACCATTCCTAAGCAACTTTCAATTTCATTTCTAGTTAGGAGTTACCATAAAACGACATCAAGAAAAATGTTCTGATTTTTAATGTCAACCTGCCGAATGCAGGCTAAATTAATTTGATTTATTTCAAAAACGTTATCAGGAAAAACGCACATGAAATTCTTCGAATAACAGGCACAAAAAATGAAAGTACATGGAAGCACTTTCATGCTAAATATTGATTTTTGAAAAATACTGTGAAATAAGGGTTACTCAAAAACCTGACCTGCTATTCAAGGTTTCCAGGAAGAGATATTTCACCAGGGTTATTTGCGGGATAAACTTATAATCTCATCAATTTGTTGTGCACGGTTTTTCCATGTATTCTCCTTTGCTTCTTTATCAAGCAAAGCTAGATAGGGTTTATCCTTTTTTAATTTCAGGCCTTCATCAATCTTTTTGATAAAATCTTCATAATCTTTTCCTATTAAAACTGAGCTGTATTTCCTGCATTCTCTCATATCAGTAGTGACTATCGGCGTGCCAAGTGCCATATATTCAAAAATTTTTATTGGTGATGTAGATTCTGTAACTTCGTTTAATACAAAAGGAATTATAGAAACATCAAACCATATAGCATACTCTGGAAGAACTGGATATTTTTTTACTCCCAAATAGTGAATATTATCATAATGATCCAATCTATGATCCTTCATACTCCTGTCATAGTCCCATCCAACAAGTACTATTTCATAATTTGGCCTTTTTTCTGCTAGTTCTATTATAAGTTTGTAATCAAACCATGTTGCAAGTGCCCCATAATATCCGATTATCGGGTTTCCTTTTTTTATAATTGGTCTGAGATCAGACGGGATATTTTCAGGGTTTCTGGTGATATGGAAGTGTTCGTAATCCACGCCATTTGGATTGAGATATACATCGTTTTGCCTTATTTTTGTTACATCATCGAACAGTTTATCTGCTGTTGCAATGACAACATCAGCAGACTTTATTAGATATTGGTGACGGCGAATTATATTTTCAATAGAAGTGCCGGAAATATCTTCGGAAATTTCGTCGATGTATTCATAAATAATGAATGCCTTAGACATCAGGCTCTGAATACCATTAAGAGTAATTGCCATATTAGTGGATGAAAATAAAAGAATGAATTCTGGTAACTCTTTTATTAATAGGTCGTAACAATTTGTTATATAACACCTATCTTCAATTTTTTGAAAACCTTCCACATGATCATACTCCTTGCTTCCCGACGAGAAGAAAAATAAATAACCCTCTCTTGAGAGTTGTAATGCAAGTTGTTGAGGGCGTTGAAATAGAGGAATATTCCAATCAACTGTCGGAGGATATATGATAATTCCCTTAATCTTACCTTTGTGTTCTTCTAAAATATTATTAAATTCTAATTTATACAGATTTTCTTCTTCAGCATTATTATTAGAATAAGATTCAGATTTATTGGGACCCACTATCCAATTGAGAAGAGGAGTAACAATTTTTGTTATAGGAGAATTAACGCTGAAATATTTCCCGTAATACTGGCTAAATCTCCATGATAATGAACTTTCTCTTTGATTTAGTGTTTCTTTTAAGTCAAGAATTTCATTTGTTTTGTCTTCGAGTTGAGATTTGAAATCCGAGCTTAGATTTTGCAACTCTTTTATTTTGTTGTCTTTTTCTCCAAGTTTAGATGTGAGATCAAAAGCTACACTTTGCAATTTATGGATCTTATTATCCTTTTCTTCAAGCTGGGAGATAAAGTCATCAGTTGCGTTTTGCAATTCATGGATCTTATTATCCTTTTCTTCGAGCTGAGACATAAAGTCAGCAGCTACATTTTGCAATTCATGGACCTTATTATCCTTTTCTTCGAGCCGGGATATAAAGTCATCAGTTGCGTTTTGCAATTCGTTTATTTTCTGACTTAACTCATTAACTTCAGTATTTTTATTTTCAAGATAGGAATTTAAAGAAGAAAAATCAAAGTAATACGTATCATTTTCAATTTTTGATTCTTTTCTAAGTACATTTTCAATTATTTTTTCATAATTAGACGGGGTATCCTTATTTTTAGGACGTGCTATCAATGCAATTAAATAATTTTGTTCCTGTGGAATAAGTTGTTGATCTATATCCCTATATTTTGCTCCCAGTTTGGAATTGACGTAATCAAACAGATCGTAGGTAAAATGCCTTCCAATATATTGTTCTTCAATAACTTCAAGCCCTGCAGCTTCTGCAAGATGTTTCATGGAGTCTCTGAGCAGTTCCCTCCCCCATATCCAGTCACCTTTTTCCATTGCATGTTGGCGAAATAGAAGATAAGGCACACTCATTGCATTTGGTACGAGAACAAGGACATATTTTCTGGTAACCTGCTTCATTTTTTTCAAAACTTCAATGACTTCCCAGGCATTAAAATGCTCAAGTACTCCTGAATTCCAGACAACGTCGTGAGGTTCGACCAGGTCGGCAGATAGGTCAAACATGTCTGCATTAATAAAATTTCCTGTAATATTATTTTGTTCATAATGCTTTTTTGCTTTTTCCAGAGCTACTTTACTAAAGTCAATAAGTGTTGTCTGAAAACCTCTACCTGCAAGATATCCCGACAAATGCCCACTCCCAGACCCAACTTCTAGTAAAGAGGAACCAGGTTCAATTCCCAATCCTAATAATAATTGCTCAATCTCTTGACCGAGTTTAATTTCCGAAGTGTTTGCGGTGTCAGAATAAGTCTCTGCTACATTATCCCACAATTGAGGCGATTGAGAATTAATTGTTATATTGTCATTTTCTTTCATGGTATCAAAATTTAGAGATTTGTTTGTATAGAAGATGAACTGCTAGCCATACCAAAACCAGAAAATAGGTATAGATTATTTTATAATAATTTTTGAATCGATTTTATTGGCGGGAAAAGCTCTTATTTCAAAGATATCTCATGAATCTTGATCAGTCTTTCCCCATTAAAAGGGAAAAGAACGATATATATTTTTTGAGAATGAAAATATATAAAAAGTTGTTGAGATAAATGTATCCAATACTTAGAAGATTAATTTGTCCTTTTGACGAGGTTATTCGATATATCCCTTCCTATGGCAAATTACTTGACGTTAGGAGTGGATATGGCATATTCTGTTCTGCATTAGGAGAAGAAAAGCCTAATCTCAAGATAATAGGAATAGAAATTGATAAATTTTGGTTTAGAAGCTATTTGTTTTTATTAATATTGTGAGATGGTAGCAAAGGAGTTGAAAAAGTTAATAGAGAACTCCAATTTTGATTTAAACACTGAATAGAGCCTGGTCTAAAGCTTGATGGATAGAAGAAAAGTCTCATCAAGAAGGCTATTGAACCGGAAAAATGCTCCTTCAGGAAATAGATTTACCACTTATGAAAAAAACTTACTTGAAAACAACCAGGTCTCATAAGCCATGGAAAAATAAAGCCGTATGTAACCAGATTTTTATTATGAGATAAATACCTAATTTTTGTCTTGTCTGAAGCCCTATTCATTGTCTCTTCTACAGACCGAAAGACTGTTATTTCATACCCGCATGATCATCTGCAGGAACATTCTATTCATAACTGAAAAATCTCAGCTTCCTGAACAAGCAAATTTTAATTTACCATTTTAACTGAAAGCCTTTAATAAGAGTTCTGCAAATTAAAGTCCAAATCCATAACAGAGTTAATACAAAAAATAGATAAGACGTTATTATATGATCATAACAAATTTTCTAATTCTTTTACTTGGCCTGGTTTTCCTGGTGAAGGGCTCAGACTATTTCGTGAAATCTGCCTCAGAGATTGCAAAAAAGCTTGGAGTTTCTGAATTTGTTATAGGGCTGACCCTTGTGGCAGTAGGTACATCAATTCCGGAACTTGCTTCTTCTATTGTTGCTTCTATTCAGCAGGCAAGTGGTATAGTAATAGGAAACGTTGTAGGCTCAAACATTGTAAACATAGGTTTGATTGTTGGGCTTGCTGCATTTCTTTCTCCGATGAAAACCGAAGTTGAGATGCTCAGAAGAGATGGCTATATAATGCTCTTTGCAGCCGTGCTTTTCTTTGTTTTTGCACTCAACGGGGAATTGTCGAAAATTGAGTCCGGCTTATTTTTACTGCTGTATATTGCATACACATTTTTCCTGTTTGAAGAAGCAGAAAAATATGACGGAAAACCCTATTTCAAAGAGTTCATAAAGTATTTTTTAAAATTCCAATATATTAACAGTGCAAGGCAAAAAATCAATGATATAAACAAAGGTGTAAACCATGCTAAGAACTCGGATACGGGCGAAAAAAACGAACAGTTAAAAGACGGCTTTGCAAAAGATATCCTTACCCTTATTTTAAGCTGTGCAGCTATTATATTAGGAGCAAAATATTTCGTTAACGAGTCAATATTTTTTGCGGAGCTCCTGAAACTTCCTGATACTATAATAGGCACAACTCTTGTTGCAGTAGGGACCTCCCTTCCTGAGCTTGCTGTGACTGTATCCGCAGCAAGAAAGGGTTACGGAAAAATTGCCCTCGGTAACATAATAGGTTCAAACATCACAAACGTATTTATGATCCTCGGGATTTCAGGGCTTCTATACCCCATAACTGTTGCAGATATAAGCCTATTCTTTACGACTCCTGTAATGATATTAATAAGTGTGGTTCTGCTAATTTTTATCAGCACAGGCTGGGAAATAAAAAGATGGGAAGGAGCAGCATTGATGGTTCTTTATGCAGCTTTTCTTCCAGTGCTCTTCAGGATTAGCTGAAAAATATTTGTTCAGAATGGTTGAAATATGATTTCAACCTGCATTCGGCAGGTCAACATTAAAAATCAGAACATTTTTCTTGATGTCGTTTTATGGTATCCACTATCTAGAAATGAGATTGAAAGTTGCTTAACATGTGGCTTAACTATCACCACATATATAAATACTGGATCATTTTTTCATAAAAGTTTAATATGATATATTGTTAATTGATCATATGTAAACCTAAAAGTTAGGTACAAATACTATGTATTATTTCAAAATCGGCCTCAATAAAAATTATAAAAAATTAAATGTCACCTGCCGAAAGAAGGATTTAAATTCTAATTTATCATTATTATTTTTAAACCGTCTCATTGCATGACCCAGGTATTGTCATTATCTCAGGACAGGAGGTGAATAAGATGGCTAATGAAGACAAAAAAGATTTTAATGCTATGTTGCATGATAGCAAGGATATGCCTAAATTTAAGATTATCACAGATGAGCCAAGTATTAAAAAATATGGTGGAAATAGAATGTACTTTGCTCCTCCAATTGACTATGATGCCATCATGAAAATGATACCACGTGGGAAAGTTATCACTGTTGGAAAAATTCGTGAGTATTTTGCTATTAAATCAGGTGCAGATTTTACAGAGCCAATCACAGCAGGTATTTTTGTGTCTATCGCTGCATGGGCAAGTCATCAAAGAGTAGATGATAAAACTCCTTTCTGGAGGACACTGAAAGCAAATGGCGAACTGAATGAGAAATATCCCGGTGGTGCAATGGCACAAAAAGAAAAACTGGAAAAAGAGGGACACACTATAATCCAAAAAGGCAGGAAAAATATCAGATACTTTGTTAAAGACTATAAGTGTGCTCTCTTTGAATTAAGGATTGATTGAAATATAACTTCAAGTTTTCACTTTGCTAATGGCTCTATAATTGCACTTCCCAATATCATTAATGGAAATGTAGGAAATAAGTCATTGAAATTAAATTTCTGCCATTCCTTAGAAATATGTTTTTCAGTGTTCGCCTATGCCATGGGTAAGATATACCTAGATTTCGCACAGCAATTCCGGAAAGAGAGATAATGCTACTCCGCTGTTTGATTGGGGAAAGTATTGTGAAAAGGATGCTAAATTAATGATACCTATTTCTGTTAAGGCAGATCATTCTTTTGTTGATGGTATTCATATTGCTGAGTTTGTGAATATGTTAGAAGAAGATCTGAATAGTTTTTAGTGGTAAATTCATATTTTTCATGCTGCGAGATGCGTTGTATTGAATCTTATTACAAAAGAAGTAGAGAATATGTCATGTCTCTCAAGTTGGATTTCAACAAATTACAATTTACACGGATGATGTTAGAATCACAATCTTAAATAGAACAATATTGAAAAATAATATTTGATTTAAAGGAGAGAAGATCTGAAATGGATTTATACAAAGGATATTTAACCGATGTTCCGGGAATAATTGTAGGTCACGCTCAAGACCCTGAAGGAGTGACAGGTGTAACCGTTGCAATATGTGAAAAAGGCGCAGGAGGCGGAGTGGATGTGAGAGGATCGGCTCCGGGGACAAGGGAGACCGATCTTTTTCAAGCCGAAAAAACGGTAGACAAAGTCCATGCCATTGTTTTATCCGGCAGTTCGGCATTCGGCCTTTCCGCTTCTTCAGGTGTTGCGGATTATCTGGCGGAAAAGAAAATCGGCTTTGAAGTTCAAGGTCATATTGTACCCATAGTTGCCCAAGCTGTCATATTCGATTTAGCTTTCGGAAATCCTGACATTAAAGTCAATGCGATGATGGGTTATGAAGCTGCAAAAAATGCTTCCTCTGAAGAAAATAGACAGGGTAATATCGGAGCAGGTACAGGTGCCACGGTAGGAAAAATTTTAGGAAATGATTCCGCCATGAAAGCAGGCCTGGGATCGGCATCTTTAAGGGTTAGAGACTTGATTGTTTCCGCTATGGTAGTCGTCAATGCATTGGGAGATGTGTTTGATTTAGACAATCAAATAATCGCCGGCGCCAAAAATCCTCATGGACAAGGCTTTTTAAATACGGCGGAATTTTATAAAAAATCGGAAGTAAAGATGGGAGAAGGAAATACGACAATCGGCATTATCGCAACAAATGCGAAACTTAGTAAAGCGGGCGGAAACAAAACTGCACAATTAGCTCAAAACGCTTTCGCCAGAAGAATTGTACCTGCTCACACGGCTTTTGACGGTGACACAATCTTTGTTATGGCAACAGGAGAAGTCGAGAGCGATATCACCCTTGTGGGAATTCTTGCAGTCGAAGCTATGGAAAAAGCAATAATAAATGCAGTTAAAAGCGTTAAAGACTGAAAGATTTTGGGTGAAGAATTTTCTTATTAAAAAATTCCAATTTATCTGTTCAGGCTCTCAATAAACTCTCTCATTTCCTCGTTTATCTGCTTTTGTCTGAATTGATGTATCATATGTCCACAGTCAAGGTCGACTGTTTGTGCATCTGTCAGATCAGAAGCATAATCTTTCTGTGCATTTATCCAGCTTTCTCCGCCTATTTCCGAACCGTCCGAAATAAACATGAGCACAGGTACATCCGGTTTGGGTTTACTGTTTATCATACCTATAGCTCCTAAGATATGTTTTCCTTCATTACGAACGTTTTTATTGCAGAATTTTGAGCTGGCAACGGCTCGGTATATATCCTTTTCATTTTGTGTCAGGGAATCCGAGAGGGCATTATCGGAAAAAATCAATCTGACTACTCCTATTTCACGCCCGGCAGAAAGGATATTCACAAGCATATCTTTTTTCCAGCCAAAATATTCCTCATTGTAGGCACCTGGTACACTCATATCAAGTCCTACAATCGCTTCGACTTCATCGGGATAAGTCTGCGTCCAGAGTATCGCTTCAATTCCAGACATCGAGTGAGGGCAAAGAATGAACGGTCCGTCTATTCCTGCTTTTGAAAGGGCCTCTCTGTCCTGCCTGAGCATGGTCTCAAATGATCTTTCATCGTCTGTCACATCGCTGAAACCATAGCCGAATTTCTCAATAACAACTACCTTATAATCATCGCTAAGCAGACTGTAAATAGGCTTGTATTCAAGTATCGGTGACACTGTCGCCGATCCTGCCATGAACACAAGTGTGTGGTCACCCTCACCCTCGGTGTAGATACTCATATTGTGACCGTCCACCTCGACTATCTGTCCGAGTGGTTCACGCAATGGTTCTTCCATTTGGAGCATAACCCTGTTGTAGATGAACAGCAACAGCAGAAACACGATAAGGATTATTAGAATGACGCGTAGAATTTTACCAGCTATTTTGATTACTTTTTTCATACGATTATTACTCCGGAAATCCCGATTTGTCTCAATTTTCTAGCATTATAGCGACCAGGTGTCACATCAAAGCGGAAAAGAGCAAGAGGACAACCGCCCAGCACCCCTTCCCAATTTTGTAATCCGCCCCCTTTTTTCAGGAGCTTTTTGATTCCGTCTAACCCATTCTCTCTGGCGACGAGAAATAAGGCGGCAAGCAAGGGTCCCCACGCACCGTGAACACCAGATTTGTCCACCAGAGAGTATTGGGAAGCACGCCTCTTTTTGCGAGCCCATCGGGAATCCAGAACAGCCAGGTAAAACCTATCGCTATTACAAAAAATGTAATAAGCTCCACTCTTCTTTTCATTTTGACCCTCCTTTCAATAATTGAAAGTATATTGATACTATACGCATTAAAAGTAATAATACTACCTGTATTTTATCATTTTAATACCCTTGTCGCAACTTTTATTTCTAGCAATCAAATCGACATTTTTCCCAGAACAGGAAAGCTTTATCGACAGTTTTGCCAAGAGAAGCAAAAGCTTAAAAATAGGCAGACTCGAGCCTGCGGTTTCAATGCACGTTGAAACGGTAGTATTGATAGCAAGGGCCAACAAGTAAGTGTAGTAAGAAATCTCAGTAGTTCACTAAAGTCTTTCCTTCACTATTAGTCTAGCTAGATTATTGTTTTAAAGAGTACTCTTCATAACTGTTCTTCCCTTCCTCTCTTTCTAATGATCGTCTTCTGTTCTTCAAGTCTCTTGCCCAAGTTTTCATATTCTTTACAGAATAGGGGATATAAGTACAGGTAAATTTCTATTTTAAATGCTTCGATTGAAGTTTAAAAAAAGTAAAAATAAGCAAATTGTAGGAGATTTTAATTAAGTGGAGTTAAGGTTCAAAATGACAGCTAAGTTTTCGGCGACCAACTACGAATTATCCCTCTGGGAACTTTTTTATTTTCATACCTTCCTTTTTATTCCCACAGGTTCCTGTTTTTATCAATAAAAGCCCACTGAGTCTCGGTCTTTGAAGCCGTGTAAATCAGTGCTGCGGGGTGATAAAGTTTCAGGATAGTTCTTCCTTCGTGTTCCACAGGCACTCCCCAATCCAGTTTTTTTTCCGGGCAGTAGGACTTTTCGGCTGTGTTGCCGAGGAGGATTATGATTTTCGGGTCGAGCAGGGTTATCTGGGCAACAAGGAAGGGTTTACAGCAGTCGATTTCACTCGCCTTTGGGTTTCTATTTTCCGGAGGGCGGCATTTGACCGTATTTAGCACAGTCCAGTCCTTTTCAGTAAGCCCCATGTAATCTATCATTTTGTCCAGCTTTTTTCCCGCTCTTCCGCAAAATGGAATTCCTGTTTCATTTTCATTTTTCCCAGGTGCCTCTCCTATAAAGAGCACTTTAGGATTGCAGGACCCCTTTCCTATTACTCTTTTGATTGCACTTTTATGGAGCTGGCATCGTGTACAGGCGAGTATTTCGCTGCTAATAGCGGCATAACCGGCTTCCACCAGTTTTCGAACTCGCTCTTCAAAATTTCCACAGTCTTCCTCCTCTGCTGCCATAAATAATATCTCCTTCGTTTTTTCTCCTATCTCCAGTGAGTATGTTTTATCTGAAGCTTATACACCTAACCAGTATCTTATTTCTTCCGGCATTTGCTTGCCTTTTTCCTTTAAGCTGGCTTTTTCCCTGTATTTATTGTCTTTTCTCTTATTTATCGTATAGAAATCCATTTTGAGATATATATGGAACAAACTTATTTATGGAAAAAATTCCATGACAAAGATAAGCAATACTATGATAAAGATAAGCAAGATTGAAAAAAAAATATTTTCTAATATTTTATTGGCTGAGTTTTATTCTCTATTATATATAATATTTTATTTACAAAGGTGTGCTGAGGGTAATGACTTCCAGAAACTTTCTTACGATAGATGACTTTGACATACGCGGAAAGACAATTCTTTTAAGAGTCGATATGAACTCTCCTATGGACACTCAGGGTCACATTCTGGACGATATGAGGATAAGGAGTCATATTGCGACTCTTAAAGACCTCGAGAAAGCAAAAGTTGTTGTGCTTGCGCACCAGAGCAGACCTGGAAGAAAAGATTTCACTACTATGAAACCTCATGCCCATCTGCTGTCCAGGTATCTGGGCAGGCAAGTTACTTATGTGGATGACATCTTCGGGACTTTTGCAAAAACCCAGATTACTTCTATGGAAGATGGGGATGTCATTGTGCTCGAAAATGTCAGGTTCTATTCTGAAGAAAGCATTGAAAGGACGCCAGCCGAACAGGCTAATTCCTACATGGTTCAAAAACTCTTGCCTTTTATCGATATTTTTCTCAATGACGCATTTGCAGTATCCCACAGGTCCCATCTTTCTGTTGTAGGCTTTACCGAAGTTCTTCCTTCGGGAGCCGGCAGAGTAATGGAAAAAGAACTTACCTCTCTGGACAGGGCGGTTAAAGGAGGGGAAAGGCCATGTATTTTTGTCCTGGGCGGGGCAAAGGTGGATGACTCCCTGAAAGTAACTGAAAATATCCTCGCAAGTGGCGGGGCTGACAGAGTGCTTCTTACAGGGGTGGTTGCAAACGTTGCTCTTGCCGCTTCTGGAGTAGAGATCGGAAAAGTCAATATGGATTTTATTAAGTCTCAGGGCTATGAAGACCAGATCGAAAGGGCAAAAAGTTTACTTGCGAAGTTTAACGGCAAAATTGGTCTTCCGAAGGATGTAGCTTTAAATGACCACAAAAAACGCGTTGAAGCTCGTATTTCTAAACTTAATTCCAATTCTCTGCCCATCAATGATATAGGGCTCGAAACTATTGTGGAATACAGTAATGAAATCCAGAACGCCAAAACCGTTGTCCTGAATGGTCCTGCAGGGGTTTCTGAGGCGGATGATTTTGCCCTAGGTACTCATGAAATTATAAAAGCTGCTATTAAATCCGAATTCTCTATCGTCGGAGGTGGACATATCTCAGTTGAAGTCGCACACCTCGGGCTGGAACACCGCTTTTCACACATCAGCACGGGCGGAGGAGCCTGTATTGATTACCTTGCAGGAGAAAAGTTGCCAGGAGTTGAGGCTCTTAAGGCAGCCTGCAACAAATATCAGGGAGCTAAAGAACTTTAAGGCCTGTTTCCTCCAATTTCCTCCAATGCCAGAAACATACTTTAAACAGCTTCAATAAACATACTGTTATACCAGTATACAGGTATACCGTCATCTGAGAGTGGCTGATAAGTAGCTGATAAAGTGGCTGATAAAGTGGCTGATAAAGTAGCTGATAAAGTGGCTGGTACTTACAGCTTAAAGATACGATTGACGAGTTAAATACAGTTTACAGGTGTTGGTTCAAGAATGCTTACAGAAACAGAAGGCAGGGCTGCAGTCAAGCTGGCAAGAAAAACGATTGAAGCGTTTTTATCAGAGGGGAAGATCCCTGATTCTCAGGAATTGGGTATTGATATTTCTCCAGTCTTTGGGGAATATAGAGGTGTTTTTGTCACATTGAGCGAAGACGGGCTCCTGAGAGGTTGTATTGGGCATCCTTACCCTGACTCAACTCTTGAAGATGCAATTCTTGATTCCGCAATATCTGCGGCAACCCGTGACCCACGCTTTCCTCCTGTTGAGGAAGAGGAGCTAAAAAGCATAACTGTTGAGGTTACAATACTGACTCAACCTGAAAAAATCAATGCTTCTCCAAAAGACCTTCCGGATAAGGTGGAGATTGGCAAACACGGGCTCATAGTAAAACAGGGATACTACCAGGGACTGCTGCTTCCGCAGGTCGCTCCTGAAAATAATATGGATTCTATTGATTTTCTGAGCCATACATGCATTAAAGCCGGCCTTTCTCCGGACGCCTGGCTTAAAGGAGCAGAGGTTTACTGTTTTGAGGGGCAGATCTTTAAGGAAAAGAATCCTGAAGGAGAAGTCATGGAAGAGAAATTCTAAACTTTGAATCTCTTCTTTGAATAATTTCTTCTTCGAATAATTTCTTCTTTGAATAATTTCATAAAATAGTCTCTTAAAAAGAACCTGCTGGCTCATATGAGCTCTAATTTGCTGTATCAGTCTGTTTGCAGGTTCTTTTCAGGGTTTTTTTATGGGGGAGCTAACCTTTTCTGTTTTTCAGGTTAAGTTCAAGATATGACAGTCTGACATTAATCCGTTTTATCGGTTTATTTAGTCTGAAGGGTTTATTCAATCTGAATCTTGTTTCCGGTCAAAGATTTCGTTTTTGGCAGAGTGACTGTTAAGACACCATTTTTGAGCTGGGCAGTTGCCCCTTCTTCTGTTACGTTTTCTGGAAGAGAAATCTCACGGTAGTAGCGCATGAAAGACCTCTCTTTTCTGAGATAGCCTTCATTTTTTGTCTCCTCTTCTTTTCCTTTCCCTGCGCTGATCACAAGGATGTTGTTCTTCAGGTTCAGCTCGACATTTTCTTTGTCAATGCCAGGCAGGTCAGTTGTAACAATTACCTTATCATCTTCTTCCACAACATCAGTCAGAGGTTCTAATGTCTCGCTTACGTACCTGTTATCAAGTGCAGGGAATGTTCTTAACATATGTTCCATATAGTCCTGCATCCTTCTTATCTCATCAAACGGGTCCCAGGTGTACACGTCACGGGATGGTCTCTTTATTGGCAGTTTCATGTAAATTCCTCCTTAGTCTTATTCAGGAAATCCTCTGATACCGGTTCTTCCGGTCTTTTTTCGGATTTTCTGGTTTTAGTTAATTTTTTGTTGGTTTAGGTTGATGTTTTTTAGGTCGGTTGGTGTTTTTTAAGTTGGTTGATGTTTTTTAAGTTGGTTGATGTTGTTTAGGTTGGTTGGGGTTGTTTAGGTCGGTTGGAGTTGTTTAGGTTGGTTGGTGTTTTTTAGGTTGGTTGGAGGTTGATTGGAGTTGTTTAGGTCGCTTGGTGTTTTTTATTCGATCTGTAAGTTTCTGGAGGTGTGGAACAGTTCATTTTCTTTCTTCACAGGAAGCTGCCTGAAAGCATGGAAACCTTATCAGGGGGGAGATTTGAGAGTGGAGATTTTTTTCTCTGTAATGGCTTAGAGGCAAAATAGATGAGAGTTTCAGGCTCTCATCGCTTTCGTGAAGGAAATTAATCCGTTTTTAAGGTGGTGCAAGTTCACCTTCTGTCTGTTCGCAGATCTTGTTTACAGGTCTTTGAAAGAGTAACTGATAGTCTTGCCTCACTGATAGTATTTTTTGGTTACTATCTAGTTTGATTATCTCTCAGTTACTATCCCTTAGTTAGTGCTCTTTATATTTATAACTTTCGTTTGAGTTCACTTTGCCTATAAGACCCAAGAAAAAACGCTGTGTGCTGGGTTTGAGGGGTATTTTTTACTAAGCGTATGAAAATTAAGAGAACGAAAACCGGGAAAAACAGCAGCATTAGATAATGTGCTTGCCCATAAAATACCATGAAAACAGTTATTTTTAAGGTAAATGGGACGTTTTTTGGGTGGAGAACTTATTTTTTGGGTACAGACGTGATTTCTTCTGTTTTTGAGATAGTTTATATATATTCATTTTCTAAAATATACATATGAATGAAGGCAAGATAAAGAATACTATAACTAGAAGTTTTGAGCTTCAGGACTACATGATAGGAGGAGCGGAACTTTCAGGCTTCTGGGCAAACCTGCTCAGTGAGGAAGAACTGACAGTTGAGGTAAATTACAGGCCTGAAAGCAAAAAGATATTCAGTCCTGCAGAAATAGAAACTCTTATCCGTGAAATCTGCGGGAAATGCAAAAGCTTTGAAACCCAGCTTCCAGAAAACATAAAATGTGAGGTCACCTTCAAGGATTTCGGGGGAAAAGTATACAAAACAAGCCAGTCAAACTTTGAACTTCATCCAGGGGAAATAGATGAGCTTAAGGTTGTTTACCGCTTCTACGTAGCTTATTACGTTTAACTTTTCTTTTAATTTTTTATTGTATGCTGGAATGGAAAAAAGAAGAAAAACCCTGACTTGAAGTTTTCTTATAGCCTTTGATCTGATCTTTATCAACTTTAAGATTGTAAGCGGCAATCCGGGGATTTGTAATCCCGGTGCTCCTGTCTACAAAGGTTATGAAACCACCTGTTCAATTAAATTTTAAATAGGTGAGCTCATTTATATAAATATACGTTGAACAGTATATATTGACGGGGATAATTAATCAGCAGCATTAGGCATTGACTATAAAATTTAATCCTAATATATTTTAATAATGTGTATATATTATTACCAATATAATCTCTAAAAAAAATCAAAGGAAGAATTGTATTTATTTTTTAACCCTGAGCTTCATTTGGTGCTGATGCTCCAATGCTCAATATGATAGTCTTTTTTTTACCTGCTTCAGTTATAGTTCTGATAGCCATGTTTGCCTATGCAAAAAATATTTGCAAAAAACGCAAGAAACGAAAAGGATAGATGAAGCCGAAAGAGACTTCATGAAAGCAGAAAAAAGAGAAACTGCAAGAAGAATAGAAGAAAGGTGTACTCGGAAAGTGACGAAATTGGAGAGTATGATGACGATTTTGATAATGACGGAGAATGAAAATTACAACTGTAATATCTTAAAAATATAAAAAAGAGAGCTTAAGTTTTAAGGGCTTACACGCCTTAAAACTCTGTTAATTTATTCTTCCTTTCTGCGACCAAAAATAAACATTAAACCAAGCATTGCTGCAACGGGCAGAGCTATTGTGGGGAATTCTGGAATTTCTGTAGTATTACCAGTGCCCATGAAGTAAGCACTGCTCAGATTATAATCTTGCCCCCATTCAACATATGCACCAAAAATTGGCGCTGGATCAGTAAGTGGTTCTTTTAAAGTGACATGGATTTCAGAAAATCTATCACGGTTCTTAGGATTCGTCGCAGAATCATGTATTATAAAAACATTAGTAAAGGTAATTTCAGTACCAGGATATTTAAAGTCATCAAAAACTACATAAATAGGTATAATAGAGTTTTGCGATGTTAAAGGGCTTTGCGATATTAAAGGGTTTTGCGATGTTAAAGAGCTTGGCAATGGTAAGGAGTTTGGCAATGCTAAAGAATTTGGCAATGCTAAAGAGTTTGGCAATAGTAAAGAGTTTGGCAATAGTAAAGGATCAATCTTACTGTGATTTTTATCTGTTACTTTATCCACTTTTACGCCTTCAGGAAGTCCTAACATATAAAACCAACCATCTGGAGCACCTCTTCCCTGCGTACTAAAAGTTACCACATTACCTGAAACACTTGCAGTAACATATTGTTTTTCTTTATAGCTAGGTATACTACAGTTATCAAGCACAGCATAATAATCAGCAGCTAAAGCTGTGCCTGTTAAAGAGATTAAACACACTAATATTCCAATAATGTATTTTAATTTCACTCGTTCAAAACCTCCTTTAGAGGAAAATATAGTTGTTTTCTTATTAATCTACAAATGCATATACTTATTCACATAAATATAATTTATATAGTAGATATGTACAAAAACAAATTATCTAGGATGTCTCAAAACTCAAACCATTTCTACAATTGGATAATGAGATACATTAACTTTAAAAATAAGCCCACTTAAAATAGAGAAATTTAGATATAAATTAACCTTGTAGTGGAAAATTTGACACTATTGTAGAATTAACTTTATTTTTGAGACAGTCTGTATCAATGGTTACAACTATTTAACATTAAATTTAAATCATGAAAGATATTGATATTTAAGTTCTATAAAAATGTATAATTAATATCTTAAAAATTAGAGGAGGCCGTGTGTGCTTTAAATTCTGAAATTTTACCCGCTGCTTATGATCCTATACTCAGAATTGGAGAATTGATGACAGTTCAGATAATAACTGGGAATGAAAATCACAACAGTACTATCTCAAAAATATAAAAAAGAAAAGTTAAGTTTTAAGGGCTTTACGCCTTAAAACTCTGTTGATTTATTTCTGTTTTCTGCGGCCAAAAATAAACATTAAACCAAGAATTGCTGCAATGGGCAGAGCTATTGTGGGGAATTCTGGAATGTTTGAACTGCCTCCGTTTGAACTGCCTCCGTTTGAACTGCCTCTGCTTCCCCCTACATAGTTAGACTTATCTCCACCCCAACTGACCTTGAGAACTATCGAATAACCATCAATCTTTTTAATCTCTGATTCAAGACCTTCATGTGTAATTACAATTGGTCCTCCAGATTTATACTCATTTCTCGTACTTCCTTCCCATGCAGATACAGGCGAAAAATCTCCGAAGAAGTTAGGGCTTACCTTTCCTTTGTCAATATGACCCCAAACTTCAACTAAATTTTTTTCTTGTAGTTTAGGATCATTGTTTACTGCGTCATCCCCTTCCTTATAATTAACACGTAAATAAATACCTTGAATATCAAAATCTGTGGGCAAACTCGCAGCTCCATTTGTTGGTTTTGCTTCCACACTTACTGTATTTCCGTCAAATATAGCCTTAATCTCAACATTCTCAGGAACTTCATATGGATCGTCCTTATAAATATCTACAGGAACCACTGTTTTCGCACTTGCAGTGCCAACTATAAGCAACAGAAGTGCAAGAATTCCAATAATGTATTTTAATTTCACCCTTTCAAACCCCCTTTGAATAATTAAGTAAACATTTATCTATTAATTTATAAGAAGATAAACTTTTCTATACAGATATAATTTATATAGTAGAACTAAACAAAAATAAATTAAAAATGGCTATAACTATTTAATTCTGAATTAAAATTATGAAAAATATTGATATTTAAGTTCTATGAAAAGTTCATAAAAGCAGAAAAAAGAGAAACTGCAAGAAGAATAAAACAGTATACCCTGAAGGGGACGAAATTGAAGAATATGGTGAAGGTTCTGATAATAGCGGAGAATGAAAATCACAGTTAGGCTATCTTTAAAATATAAAAAGAAAAAAATAAGTTTTAAGGGCTTTCGCACCTTAAAAGTCATCACAATTGGGCTATCTTAAAAATATAAAAAAATTAAATTTTAAGGGCTTTCGCGCCTTAAAACTCTGTTAATTTATTCCTCTTTTCTGCGGCCAAAAATAAATATTAAACCAAGCATTGCTGCAACTGGCAGGGCTATTGTGGGGAATTCTGGAATAGAATAACCTGAAACCCATGTGCTGCCTACAAGAGCCTCACCCTGCTTCCCAAACGAAATATGAACAACAACACTGTTCCCCTGGTCATTTGTAGGAAGTGAACTTTCCAAAGGTTTATCTAATGTGATTGTAATTGGACCTCTTGTTTTTATACTACCTCCTTCCTTTTTAATTTCTGTATTGAATTTTCCGAATTCGCTTTCCTGAAATTCACCGTAGGAAGTTTCCCATGTACTACCCTGACCCTCATCGACAACATTTAGAACCGTGTAGCCGGCAGGAAGCACAATTCCAATCGTTTTAAGATCCACATTTGAGATACCAACTAGACCGGGGCTGACGTCCTGGACGGTTATAGTGTCTCCTACACATGTGACTTGAATCTTTATTTTTCCTGAATATTGTATCTTATTTACGTCTTCCAAATAAAATGTTTCTGCACTTGCAGTGCCAGCCATAAGCAACAGTAGTGCAAGAATTCCAATAATATATTTTAATTTCACCCGTTCAAAACCTCCTTGTATAGTACAAAGTTGATGTTTTTTCTATTAATCTATAAGTAGATATACTTATTCAGATAAATATAATTTATATAGTAGATCTAAGCAAAAATAGATCATTAATAGCTATAAATATTCAATATTGAATTAAAATCATGAAACTCATTGATAATTAATTTCTATAAAATTATCAAATCAATATCTTAAAAAAATTAGAGGAGCCCGTGTCTGCTTTCAATTCAGATATTTTACCCGCCGCTTATGATCCTATACTCAATATAATACTTCTTTTCACTTGCTTTAATTATATTGCTTATAACAAAGTTTGCCTCTGTGAAATATAAGCGCAAAAGAAAGAATTTGAAGACGAAAGCTCTTATGACTCTTATTATATGGAATGGAGGCCTGAATAGAGTTAACTCCTCAAAAGACGAGGTAAAAAAGAAAAGCTTAAATTTTAAAGCTGCATTCCGCAGTATTTTTCGAAAATCTATACTTTTCTTGATAGCGTTTTTGAAAACATCAATAGGACTTGCGCAGTTGAATTGAAAACCACGAGCGTATGTGACTTAACTGTATAAACTCAAATAATGTTGACGAGCTTGCATGTGTCTGATTTTACATTTCAACTGCGTAAGTCCTAATAATATCTAAAAAAACCAGAGGAAGAACTGTATTTATTTTTCGATCCTGAACCTCATTCGCTGCTGATGCTCCAATGCTCAATATGATACCCGTTTTTTACCGGCTTCAGTTACAGTTCTGATACCCATGTTTGCCTGTGTAAAATATATTGCAAAAAAAGCAAGAAACGAAAAGGACAGATGAAGCCGAAAGAGAGTTCATAAAAGCAGAAAAAAGAGAAACTGCAAGAAGAATAGAAGAAACAATATACTCAGAAAGGGACGAAATAAGAGAATTGATGACGGTTCTGATAATGGCGGAGGATGAAAGTTACAACTCTACTATCATAATAATATAAAAAAAGAGAGGTTAAGTTTTAAGGGTTTTCGCGCCTTAAAACTCTGTTAATTTATTCCTCTTTTTTGCGGCCAAAAACAAATATTAAACCAAGCATTGCTGCAACTGGCAGGGCTATTGTGGGGAATTCTGGAACTTGTGTAGGTGTATCTGGAATAGTCTTATAACCTGAAACATATGTACAATATTGAGGATCCAAACGATCTTCAATACAAACAGCAACTTTATTCCCATTCGTAAAAAGTGAACCTTTTAAATTTTGATCTAATGTGATTATAATTGGACCTCTTGTATACACGCTACTAGATAAATTGCGTTCCTCATAGCTATCAGAGCCACCAAAATTATCAAAGTAATGACTGAAAAGTCCGATGCCTCTAACAAACCAATCTTTATCCGCAGGCTTCCCCATCTTAAGCTTATCTACCTCACACCAAAAACTACGCTTACTCCCATCGCTAATCTCTTCAACATTGTAGCCTTCAGGAAGATCAATTACAATCCACGCAAGTTTCATATTTTTGGTATTTGGGCTGACGTCCTCGACGGTTATAGTCTTTCCTTCACACGTGACTTTAATCATTACTTTTCCTTTATAAAATTCACTACTTGCATTTTCCAAATAAAATGTTTCTGCACTTGCAGTGCCAGCCATAAGCAACAAAATTGCAAGAATTCCAATAATGTATTTTAATTTCACCTTTTCAAAACCCCCTTTGATGAATTAATTAAACACTTATCTATTAATGTCTAAGTAGATAAATCTACTCATAATAATATAATTTATATAGTGAGATTAAACAAAAATAGGTCATAAATGACTACAACTATTTAATGTTAAATTATAATCGTGAAAGATATTTATATTTTAATTATAAAATATTATGTAATCAATATCTTAAGCAAATTAGGGGATGTCATGTGTTCTTTCAATTCTGAAATTTTTACCGCTGCTTATGATCTCATATTATTTTAACGTTTATATATTATTACTAAAATAATACCTGAAAAACAAGAGAGAACTGTATTATATTTTTCGATCCTGAACCTCATTCTCTGCTGATGCTCCAAAGCTTAATATGATACCCGTTTTTTACCGGCTTCAGTTATAGTTCTGATAAGCATCTTTGCCTGTGCAAATATATTGCAAAAAAAGCAAGAAACGAAAAGAATAGATGAAGTTGAAAGAGAGTTCATGAAAGCAGAAAAAAGAGAAACTGCAAGAAGAATAGAAGAAACAGTATACTCAGAAAGGGACGAAATAGGAGGATTGATGACGGTTCTGATAATGGCGGAGGATGAAAGTTACAACTCTACTATCATAATAATATAAAAAAAGAGAGGTTAAGTTTTAAGGGCTTTCACGCCTTAAAACTCTGTTAATTTATTCCTCTTTTTTGCGGCCAAAAATAAATATTAAACCAAGCATTGCTGCAACTGGCAGGGCAATTGTGGGGAATTCTGGAACTTGTGTAGGTGTATTTGTAGTAGTACCAGTACCCATGAAGCAAGCACAAGTGATCGGACAACAACATGGTACACAGCAACAACGTTTTTGTGTTACCCAGTCAACACGAGCACCAAAAGTTGGCGCAGGATCAGTAAGTGGTTCTTTTAAAGTCACATGGATTTCAGAAAATCTATCAGGGTTGTGAATATTCAACACCCTAGCATGATATAAAACAACTTTAGTTAAGGTTATTTCGGTATTAAGATATTTACTACTATAAACCCAATAGCGAGGGTAGTTCAATATGTTATATGGATAATATGGATGGATCTTACCGTTATATTTATCTGTTACTGAAACCACTTCTACGCCATCAGGAAGTCCTACCATATAAAACCAACCAGTTTGAGTAGGATTTATTCCCTGCGTTCTAAAAGTTACCACATTACCTGAAACACTTGCTGTAACATGTTGTTTTTCTTCACCGCCAGGTACGCTACAGTCATCAAGTACAGCATAATAATCAGTAGCTAATGCTGTACCTGTCAAAGAGATTAAACCCACTAATATTCCAATAATGTATTTTAATTTCACCCTCTCAAAACCTCCTTTAGAGAATAAAAGTATATACTTTTCTATTAATCTGCAAATAGATAAACTTATTCATATAAATATAATTTATATGGTAAACGTATACAAAAATTAATTATAAATAACTATAACTATCTAACATTAAATTAAAATCATAAAAGACAGTTATATTCAAGTTCTGTAAAATTATATAATCAATATCTTAAAAAAAACTAGAGAAGGCCGTGTTTGCATTCAATTCTGAAATTTTACCCGTTGCTAATGGTCCTTCCTATGCTCAATATAGTACTTATTCTTATATGCTTTAAATATATTGCTTATAATGAAGTTTGCCTCTTTTAAATATAACGCAAAAGTAAGAATTTGCAGACGAAGACTCTTATGATTCGATGATATGTAACGGAGGCCGGGATAGGATTAACCTTCCAAAAACTGAGGTAAAAAAGAAAAGCTTAAATTTTAAACCTATATTCCACAGGATTTTTCGAAAATCAATATTTTTTGGATAGCGTTTTTGAAATAAATCAAATAAATTGCAAAAAAAGCAAGAAACGAAAAGGACAGATGAAGCCGAAAGAGAGTTCATGAAATCAGAAAAAGAGAAACTACAATAAGAATAGAAGAAACAGTATACTCAGAAAGGGACGAAATTGGAGAATTGATGACGGTTCTGATAATGACTGAGAATGAAAATTACAAATCTACAATCTTAATAATATAAAAAAAGAGAGGTTAAGTTTTAAGGGCTTTCGCGCCTTAAACTCTGTTAATTTATTCCTCTTTTTTGCGGCCAAAAATAAATATTAAACCAAGCATTGCTGCAACTGGCAGGGATATTGTGGGGAATTCTGGAACTGCGGTCGGTGCTTTAAAATTTACTTTCACGGTGTCTTCATTCGATTCTTTCCAGCACTTATTGCCCGACCGGTAGTACATACCTTTCGCATATGCTATGTTGGTTATACTACCATTAGTGAGGTCTTCCTCTTTTGTTATATAGGTAGCTGTCCCTTTAACACTCTTATTGGGTTCAAGCGGTCCATTAGATATTGACATATTACCAAGCTTGTTGTCAACGACATATATGTCGTAGATATTTACATCGCCTGTATTGGTCACATTATAAGTGTATTCGATTGGCTGTCCCACAGCGGTATATGTTGATATATTAGCTGATTTTTTAAGGCTAATTGAAGGATCACAAGCATTTGCGGAGCCCATTGTTAATATTAAAATAACTAATACTCCAATAATATCAATCATTTTCATTTATACAAACCCCCTCCAATAAATAATTTAATTAGTTCTCATTTATCTCTATTTATAGATAAACTTTCTTAGTTAAATATTCTTTAGAGTGTATAAATACAAACAATAGATACTATTATTATCAATAAATGGATGTAATTTAACTAAGAAGTAATGTATACTGAAAATTTAGATTATATGTAGAACAACTATATTTAATAAAACCAGAATTTTTTTGTAGTAAGCTACTATTTTTTTATATATGAATTTTTTACTATGAAAAATACCGCTCCAGGTATGATTTTATTTTTATCCCTTGGGCAAGGAGATGAGCACCTAAGTCAATTCACATTCAGCATAGTAACAAAATTTATAAATAATGTAATATTAGATATTAAAATATAAAATGAAAATCTAATTCATATCCGGAATTCTGAGGTGAGATTATGAAATTAAAACCGAGTAAAAGGGAACAAATTTTCCCCCTGCCTGTAGCCCTTATTTCTACAGTTTCAGGGGAGGGTGTGCGAAATATTGCTCCGTGGTCTAATGTAACTCCGATCCTTCGACCGCTGGAAGAAGTAATGCTTGCTTCCTGGATAAAGCGCGATACTCTCACAAATATCCGTGAAACAGGGGAATTCGTAATCAACATCCCTCCTGTCGGGATGGAAAAAGCTGTTATGGTCTGCTCCCGGAATTACCCTCCGGAAGTCGATGAATACGAAATGGCCGGACTAAAGGCCCGTTTATCTGAGGTGGTCAGGGCTCCCGGGATTGAAGGATGCCTGGCCTGGGCTGAATGTACCCTTGTAGAGGAAGTCCTGAGAGAAAAGTTCTCTCTAATCATAGGAAAAGTCGTAAACCTGGAAGTTGATGAGAACTTCTTTGATGAAGAAGGCAAAATGGACTTTGAAAACGCAAAACCCTTGTCCTGCATTCTGGGAGCAACAGGACTTACTTTCACCTATCCCAAAAATACCGGAATATCTGCAAGCTACTCTGAAATGTTTCTTAAAGAAAAAGAGGCTTCAGGTCCGGAGCCCTGAGTTTCAGCCTTCCTGGCTTGTGCTGGCGAAAGAAAATTCATATCCTTTTAAAAGGAGATAGCCGGGCTTACTTTAAGGCTCAGCCATCTCAAGCACTTCACACCGCTTTAAGCTCTTTTTCGAGTTTCTTTATGAGTTCCCTGAGCTGGATCGCACGCTCAAAGTCCAGCCTGTCGGCAGCTTCCCTCATTTCCGCGTCCAGCTCAATAATCATACTGGGGATATCGGTCTTCGGGATATGTTTTGTGTCCGTTATGTCCACGACTTTTTCTCTAATGGGTTTTTTGATGGTTGCAGGGACAATGCCGTGTTCTTTATTGTAGGCAATCTGCATTGTGCGGCGGCGTTCGGTTTCCTCTACGGCATTTTTGATGGAGTCCGTCATCCTGTCTGCATAAAGGACAACCCTTGAACTGGAGTTCCGGGCTGCACGGCCTATTATCTGTATAAGGCTCTTTGCGTTCCTTAGAAAGCCTTCCTTATCTGCGTCAAGGATTCCTATGAAACCAACTTCCGGGATATCAAGCCCTTCCCTTAGCAGGTTGATCCCGACAAGCACATCAAACTTTCCAAGGCGCAGTTCACGTATGATTTCCGTCCTTTCTATGGTCTTTATATCCGAGTGCAGATAGCGGGCTTTGATCTCGTTTCTGGCAAGGTATTCTGTCAGTTCTTCTGCAAGCTTTTTGGTAAGGGTGGTAACAAGGGCGCGGTCTCCCCTTTCAGTGATTTTCCGTATCTCCTGCATAACATCCCTGACCTGGCCCTCAAGGGGACGGACCTCTATCTCAGGGTCAACAAGGCCGGTCGGGCGGATGATCTGTTCCACGACACGGGAGGAGCGTTCCCTCTCATAATCTGCAGGAGTTGCCGAGACAAAGACCACATTTTTCATATACTTTTCAAATTCCTCAAACTTAAGCGGCCTGTTGTCAAATGCACTTGGAAGCCTGAATCCGTAATCTATAAGGTTCTTTTTTCGTGAACGGTCTCCATTATACATCCCGTGGAGCTGGGGAATGGTCTGGTGGCTTTCATCAATAACCAGGAGGAAATCATCAGGAAAATAGTCAAGCAGGCAGAAGGGCTGCTCTCCTGGGCGCCTGTGGTCAAAATGTCTCGAATAGTTCTCTATGCCCTTGCAGCTGCCGGTCTCCTGAATCATCTCCATATCATATAGAGTACGCTGCTTTAACCTGTGAGACTCAAGCAAACCCAGTTCTGGCAGGCGCTCTTCAAGCTCTTCAAGTATAGACTGAATTGCACTGTTCTGCTCCTCTTCAGGGATAACATAGTGCCTGGCAGGATAAACAAAGAAATAGTCCATATTTTCTTTCCTCTGCCCTGTCTGCTTATCCACTTCAGAAATCCGGTCTACCTCGTCCCCGAAAAGTTCAACCCGTATAATGTCATCGAAATAACCAGGAATGATATCAATAGTATCCCCTTTTACCCGGAACCGCCCTGGCATCAGTTCAAGGTCATTCCTTTCGAACTGGATATCTATGAGCTTTTCAAGGATTTCTTTTCTCTGGACCCTCTCTCCAACCTTAAGTTCGAACCCCATCTTCTGGAAGTTCTCAGGGTTCCCCAGGCCATAAATGCAGGATACAGAAGCCACCACAATCACGTCCTTTCTGGACATCAGGGAAGCTGTGGCTGCAAGGCGCATCTGTTCGATCTTTGGGTTTATCTGGGCATCTTTTTCAATGTACTGGTCTTTGGCAGGGAGATAGGACTCCGGCTGGTAATAGTCATAGTATGAGACAAAGTATTCAACCCGGTTTTCAGGAAAGAATTCCCTGAACTCATTATACAGCTGGGCAGCCAGGGTCTTATTATGTGCAATAACAAGAGTAGGCTTTTGGACCTGATTTATGACATTTGCAACAGTATAGGTTTTTCCTGACCCTGTTACCCCCAGCAGAGTCTGGAATTGCTCCTTTTTGCTCAAGCCTTCCACAAGTTTTTCTATCGCCTGCGGCTGGGAACCTTTAGGCCCAAACTCTGAAACCAGTTTAAATTGAGGGCTGTCCCAGTACCTTGCATCACGTATTGATTCGAATTTTTCATTGGATGACTCCCCGGTCGTCTTGCTGGAAGCTTTCATAAATCAAGACCTTCTTAAGGATCTAGAGTGATTACTGTCTTATTTCCTTCTTATTCCTGTCTTATTTCTGTATCAGCGATTTTTGTCTTAGCAGGCGGTTGTAGTTGATTGCAAACCTGTGAGCTTCGTCCCTGATTTCCTGGACAAAAAGAGAGGCTTTTTCATCTTTCTTGATAGGGAGAGGAGACTTAAGGCCGGGAAGGTAAATTTCCTCTTCACGTTTGGCTATGGAGATAATGGGAACCCTGAGCCTGAGCTTCCGGAGTTCCTGGAAAGCTGAAGAAAGCTGTCCTTTTCCCCCATCAATAATTATCAGGTCAGGCATCTCATGTTTGTCCTCAAGCAGGCGGGAATAGCGCCTTCTCACAAGCTCGGCAATGGATGCGAAATCATCAATCCCTTCCACACTTTCTATTTTGAAGCGGCGGTAGTTATGTTTATCAGGCCTGCCTCCTCTGAACTGCACCATTGAACCAACTGTTGCTGTCCCTGAGAGGTGGGAGATATCAAAGCATTCAATAACGTTCGGGAGTTTGGGGAGAGAGAGTTTGCTCTGCAGGGCTTCAAGCTTTTTTCTGTCCCCGAAAAATCCTATTTCAACATTTTTCAGGACAAGCTCAAGAAGCTCTTTTTTTTCTCCCTGCTTCGGGACCGTTGCCCTCACTTTCTTTCCTTTTACATGCGACAGGAATTCAACAAGAGGCTCTTCAAGCGCTTCTGGGACGATCAGTTCTTCAGGAGGCTCATTTTCTGAATAATACTGAACGAGAAACTCTTCCAGGAACTCTTCCCCAAAGGCAAAGACAAAATCCTGCTTATCTACCAGAGTACCCCTGTAGACCTTGAAAAGCATGAGATAGACTGTATTGTCCCTCACAATATAATTCAATATATCCTCGTCGTATTTCTTCTGCCTCTCCATGTTTTGCTTTTCCTGGAGGTATTCGAGGGCTGCAATCTCGTCCCTGAGTTCCATTGCCTGCTCAAACATCTGTTTTGCAGCCATCTCTTTCATCTCTGTTTCCATGGACTCAATCAGTTCATTGATATTACCTTTCAGGACAGAAATGGCTTTCTTTACCTTCTCTCCGTATTCCTCAATGGAAATAGCTCCGACACATGGCCCGCTGCATGCTCCAATATGATAGCGGAGGCAGGCACGTGAAGGCATTTTCTTGCAGGTCCTGAGCTGGAAGGTCTTTCTTACGACCTCAAAGACATAGTCCCTTTCTCTGGCAGAAACAAAAGGCCCGAAGAACTCCCCCTCTCCTGTCTTCTTCCTGGCAATCCCGATCCTGGGAAAATTTTCTCCTGTAAGGTGGATGGAAGCATAACGCTTTGAGTCCTTGAGCATGATATTGTATCTGGGCCAGTGCTTTTTGATAAGCGTATTTTCAAGTAGAAAAGCTTCTACCTCGCTATTCGTAACAATGAAATCAAGGCCCCGTACAGCCTGCATAAGGCTTGCTGTTTTAGGGTCATGCTCCCTTTTCTGGAAATAACTGCCCACCCTTTTTTTAAGGTCTTTTGCCTTCCCCACATAGAGCACAGTCCCTTCCTCGTCCTTGAAAAGGTAACATCCGGGTAGGTGCGGAAGGGATTCCAGGTCAATCATTTTTGGGCCACATCCCGTTCAAATTGATTTCATTGGTTTTTATTTTTCACGAGAGCCTTTTGAACTGCCTGCCCCTCAAACACTTCGTCTATGCCATCTTCAAATTCTTCTGGCTCTTCGAAACCTTCATCCTGGTACTCTTCCATATCACCAAAATCTCTTTCAAACTCTTCCTCGTCTTCAAAAACTGCATCTACGAACTGTGGTCCCGGCTCTGTATATAGGTTTGCCTTTGCCGAAAGCCTTGGAGCAAGGAAGCGCCCTGTATAGCTTTCAGGAACGAGAGCAACCTCTTCTGGACTACCTGTTGCAATAATCTCCCCGCCTGCATGTCCACCTTCGGGGCCAAGGTCGATTATATAGTCTGCTGACTTGATAACGTCCAGGTTGTGTTCGATTACAACAACAGTGTTTCCTTTTGAAACAAGCCCGTTAAGGACCGAAATCAATTTTTTAACGTCATGGAAATGAAGGCCTGTTGTGGGTTCATCAAGGAGATATATTGTCTTTCCTGTACCTATTTTAGAGAGTTCCCTTGTAAGCTTGATCCTCTGGGCTTCCCCTCCGGAAAGGGTTGTTGAACTCTGTCCAAGCTTGATATACCCTAACCCTACACGTATAAGAGTATCGAGTTTACCTTTAATTGAAGAGATGTTTTCAAAGTGTTCTGCAGCCTCTTCCACGGTCATATTCAGGACTTCGGCAATGGACTTGCCTCTGTACTTTACCTCAAGGGTTTCCCGGTTATAGCGCGTCCCCTTGCATTCCTCACATTCAATATAAACATCAGGAAGGAAATTCATCTCTATTTTGATCAGGCCGTCTCCCTGGCAGGCTTCACAGCGCCCTCCTTTTACGTTGAAAGAGAAACGTCCGCTTTTATATCCGCGGATTTTGGCTTCCTTAGCTTCGGCAAAGGTCTGCCTGATAGCATCAAAGACCTTTATATAGGTTGCAGGGTTTGAGCGAGGGGTTCTGCCTATTGGGCTCTGGTCTATAACTATTACCTTATCAATCTCGGAGTCAAATAAAAGCTCGTCATAATCTCCGGGCGTTACATTTGATTTGTTGATCTTTTTCATCAGGGCTTTGTAAAGAGTATCGTAGATAAGAGTAGACTTGCCTGAGCCCGAAACTCCTGTAACGACTGTGAACAGCCCTATGGGGATATTTACATCCACATCCTTCAGGTTATTTGCGCGGCAGCCCTTCATCCGGATAAATGAATTGCCCTGTCGGCGGATAGCAGGGAGCTTTATCTGCTTTTCTCCTGAAAGGTACTTGCCTGTAAGAGACTCAGGATTTCTCTCTATTTCTGCTGGAGTCCCTTTGGCCACCACATATCCTCCGTGTATCCCTGCTCCTGGACCGATATCAAGCACATAATCCGCAGCCCGGATGGTATCCTCATCGTGCTCCACTACAATGAGAGTGTTTCCAAGGTCTCGCAGGGTCTGTAGAGTCTGGATGAGCAGCGAGTTGTCCCTCTGGTGCAGCCCTATTGAAGGCTCGTCAAGCACATATAGAACACCCATAAGGTTTGAGCCAATCTGGGTTGCCAGCCTGATCCTCTGGGCTTCTCCACCTGAAAGGGTCCCTGCACTGCGGGAAAGGGTCAGGTACCCAAGCCCCACATGCTCAAGGAAGCAAAACCGGGAATGGATTTCCTTCAGTACCTGTTTTGCAATCTCCTGCTCTTTTTCGGAAAGTTTCAGGTTTTCAAAAAACTGGATGGACTGGGTAATCGAAAGGTTTGTCATATCCACTATTGACTTACCAGCTATTTTGACTGCCAGGACCTTTTCTTTCAGGCGTTTTCCCTCACATTTAGGACAGGGGCAGACCTGCATGAATTTCTCAAGTTCTTTTTTCCGGTACTCAGACTTTGTCTGGTTGTAGAGCCTTTCGGACTGTGGGAGAAGCCCTTCCCATCTGCCTTTATGGGACCAATATGCGTCCCCGTTTTTCATGCTCATGTTAAAGCGGATTTCTTCATCCGAACCGTACATTAAAGCATTGTACTGACTTTCAGATAGGGCTTCAATAGGGGTAAAGATATCAAAACCAAAGTGCTTGGCAACAGCCGCAAGGTGCTGGTTCCGGTAGCTGTCAAAGTAGTTTCTGTAAATGGCAACAGCTCCGTCAGCAATGCACAGGCTTTTGTTAGGGATTATAAGGTCAGTATCAAATTCCATCTTAAATCCGAGCCCGTTACAGGCTTCACATGCCCCGAAGGGGCTGTTGAAAGAGAACATCCTGGGCTGGAGTTCCTCAAAAGCCATTCCACATACAGGGCATGCCATGTTCGAGGAATACAGGTGGTCTTTTCCTTCCGCATCTGCGGCAATCAGGAGCCCTTCGGCTTTTTGAAGGGCATTTTCACAGGCTTCAACAAGCCTTGAACGGTCTTCGGCAGGGTCCAGGCGGTCAATTACCACTTCGATATCATGTTTTTTATAGCGGTCAAGAGTGATTTCGTCATCTGTTCTGTATATCTCCCCGTTTACTCTTACCCTGCTAAACCCTTCACTGTTCAGGTCCCTGAAAAGCTGCTGGTAAGTCCCTTTCTTCTGGCGGACTATGGGCGCGAGGATTGTAAGCAATCCCTCACATTCCCTGCTGAGGCTGTCCGCAATCCTTTCCGGAGACTGGGATTCTATTTTTATGTCATGGATAGGGCAGTAAGGAGTCCCTACCCTTGCAAAGAGCAGCCTGAGATAGTCATAGATTTCAGTGACAGTCCCCACCGTACTCCGGGGGTTTTTGGAAGTGGTTTTCTGCTCTATGGAAATTGCCGGAGACAGCCCTTCAATGCTGTCCACGTCCGGCTTGTTCATAAGCCCGAGGAACTGACGCGCATAGGCAGAGAGCGACTCCACGTATCTGCGCTGCCCTTCGGCATAGATGGTGTCAAAAGCAAGGGTTGATTTTCCCGAACCTGAGACTCCAGTAATTACAATTAACCTGTCCCGCGGAAGTTCTACGCTGATGTCTTTCAGGTTGTGTTCCCGTGCCCCTTTAATTATGATATTTTTCATTTTCCTTCTCTCAGGTTTTTTTCTTTGTAATCGGAGATAAGTTGGAACTTAAAAATTTTGAGCTAAGAGTTTTGAGCTTAAGACCATATCCGAAATCAGATACGTGTTTAAAGAAATATGTCCTGTGCCAAGCAGCACAGTTAATCAACGCTGATAGTAAATCAATGCTGATAGTTAAACGGACGGCTGATATTCAACGATTATAGTTTGTGATTCGCTTGTTGTAATTAGTTGCCCCGATATTTAACAAACATAGCAACACGCAGACTTTTTATTAATAAAGTTTTATAGCGGGGTGAAAGTATTAAACAATGATTTGTCGGGAAAAGTCATAAGGACTGAGCTTCTCATTATCGAATCCCTCGTCCTTTTACCTTCTGCTTTTTAACCGGATCTCTCGAATACTTTCATTCCTTATCAAAATTTCTTTGAATTCAAATATGCTGTGGGAAATAGGTTTAAAAAAATAGCTTTGCAGTCGGAGCCTATCCAGCCGTGATATAAAGGACTGCAAAAGGACTGCAGCGAAAACAGAAAAAAAGGCGAAAGCGAAAAAATAGAAGCAAATATGATAGTAAACAGGTCTCAGAACATGTGTACCTTTTTGCCAAGCCCTTTATGCACAGCTCTTTCATAAACAAGGTGTGCAGTTGCTACATCCTGAATTGCAAGCCCTGTAGAATCGAAGATTGTAATTTCACTTTCACTTGTCCTGCCGGGTTTGAGACCTACCATAACTTCTCCAAGCTGGGCATGGATATCGTTTTCTGAGATGTAGTGTTTGTAGAGGGGGACGTTTACCTCCCCGGAATGGAGCGCCTGGACCATGTCGTCTACAATAACTTTAGAACGGAGGAGGATTTCGGGATCAAGTTCTTCTTTTCCTACAGCATCTGCTCCTATGGCGTTTATGTGAGTACCTTCTTTAATCCAGCTGGCTTTCACAATTGGTTTTCTGCTGGGAGTTGTGGTAACAAGTATATCGCAGTCGCAGACCTTTTCAATACTTTCTTCGTAACGGATTTCACACGGTGCGATGTCTGCCATATCCCGAATAAACTTTTCACAATTTTCTTTTGTCCTGGAATTGATCTTGACAAATTCTGGCTCAAAAACCTCGCAGAGAGCTTCAAGCTGGGTCCTTGCCTTGTTTCCTGAGCCTACGAGCCCGATTACTTTTGAATCTTTCCTTGCAAGGTATTTTGCAGCAATTCCACCGGCTGCACCTGTTCGGATGTCGGTCAGGTAAGTCCCGTCCATAATTGCGACAGGGGCCCCGGTCTCAGGAGAAATAAGGATGATCAGCGCCATTACTGTAGGAAGGTTGTGCATGGGATTTCCCGGGTGGACATTTACAATCTTTACGCCTGTAATATTCTCTTCTTCAAGGTATGCAGGCATTGTCCGCAGGTCGCCATTGTAAGCAGTGTAGTATAGATATGATTTAGGGGGCATCTGTACCTTGCCAAGCCCATGCTGCCTGAAAGCTCTTTCCACTACCGCCATATCAGAATGCATATCCAAAACACTTTTTACCTCTTCCTGAGCAAGCCATAATACTTCCATAACACAACCCTCCATCGAAGCCATAGCCCTTCATCACATCCTGACAATAAGCTGGCTTCCGGTCGAAAATCAGGATTAATTTTTATGAATCGGAATAATAACCTGCAGACAAAGAGGCAAAACGACTGCCTGATAGCATAGATTGCCATTTTTATCCGCGTGAATATGTATATATAACATATCTTCACTCATTTAAAGAACTTCCTTTTTGAAATGAGACATTATGCCAGAGAGTTCTGATGTTTTTTCCGGACCAGATCCGAAAGAAAGATTATTGAAGCCTGCCAGAGATATCCGGAGCATTCTGCGCTGGGGCTACCCTAAACTCGCAACAATCCGTTTTGTAGCTGAACATTCCCAGCTCAGCGCAGGAGAGCGGCATATCCTTACAAGGGTGGTTGTGCCCCCTGAAAAAGTTGTTTCCAGAATCAAGAAAAAAACAGCCTGCGATAGCATAAGTAATAGAGATCTTCTCCTTGACGGATACAATGTCCTGCTAAGTGTGGACAGCCTCCTGAAGAACGAACCCATGTGGTTCTGCGATGACGGGTATATCCGGGACACCCGCTATTATTTCAGCAAAGCGAGTAAGGCTGAAGATATCGAGAAAGCCCTTGATTCAGTCCTTGAATTTCTCTCCGGAGCCGCCCCGAAGTCAGTAACCTTCCTTCTCGATTCCCAGATTAGCCGGAGCGCCGAACTTGCCGGCTTCATCCGTCGCAAACTTGAAGAACGAGAGATTCAGGGAGGAGCACGTACCTCAAAGACTGTGGATTTTGACCTGAAAACAGAAGGTGGAGACCCCGAAAAAAAACTGATCATCGTAACCTCGGATGGAATTATAATCGACTCGGTCCTGCAGGCACTCGATATCCCTGCCTGCCTTATGGAAAAAATGGGAATTGAGCCTGTTAGGCTTTATTGAATAAGGTTTTATTGAATAAGGTTTTATTAAATAAGGTTTTATTGAATAAGGTTTTTAGTGGCCAGGAGCCAACAAGCAAGGCTCATTAACTTATTATCATGCATCCTGTATAAAACATTCTGCCTGCCTGTAAATCCTTTCAGCTTCTGCATACCGCCCTTTTTATTTTAGGACTTACGCAGTTAGTTTTTTGCATATCCTTTTTGTTACAGTTTTAAGTGTACAAATTAATTTAATGTGTATAGAGGGTTACTTAAATATTCGGTCACGGCCACTCTTCTAATTTTTATTAGGACTTACGCAGTTGAATTGAAAACCACAAGCGGAAGTGACTTAACTGTATAAACTCAAATAATGTTGATGAGCCCGCATGTATCTGATTTTACATTTCAACTGCGTAAGTCCTATGGAAAAAAAACTAAAAAATCCAATTTTTGAAAAAGCTCATTTTTTGAGGGAAGTCTGTTCCTGAATAAGTTTCAGTCCCGTGGGACTTCCTCAACTTCAACGCTACCCTCAAAAACTAATTGGGCTCACAGCGCCTGTTCTATAATTACTTTGAACTGGAAAGAATACCCAAAAGTTTTCTTAAAGAATTTCTTATGTTTCTCTACTTCCCAGATTTCGAGCTGACACTCCCGCTGTGCGTGTATTTCAAGCACAAGACTTTCGGTGGAAGCGATATAGAAACGGACATGGGACACACTACCGGTATGAGTGCGGTCAAGCCCTTCGGCAATACGGAGAAGGGAACTAAGAGCCCCTATACTTTTTGCAGATTCTTTACTTAGACCAGCAAGGTTGGGATGTTTCTTTTTAGGGGTGCTTTTCCTGTGGAAATAGGCAAGATTTGCGATGATCTCTATTTCTTCAGGCTGAAAGCCTGGGAGGTTGCTTTCTTTAATGAGGTGATAGGCGTGTGCCTGATGTGTGTCATATGAGAGGAATTTCCCTATGTCGTGCAGAGTCGCACCGTATTCAAGAAGCTCTCTCTCGCTCTCCTTAAACTCATAGACCCCAAGAGCCTGAATGCTGTCAAAAAGTTCAAGGGCAAGCCTTGTAACGAGATGGGCGTGTTCCTCGTCAAAATTGCAGGAAAGACCAAGCTGCATAATGCTGCGCTTTCTTACCGACATCTGCGTGAGCATGTAGGAAAACTCACTCTTTGAAATATAGTCCACTAGCAGACCTTCCC
Source organism: Methanobacteriota archaeon (assembly GCA_030054735.1). Taxonomy (GTDB): domain Archaea; phylum Halobacteriota; class Methanosarcinia; order Methanosarcinales; family Methanosarcinaceae; genus Methanosarcina. Next base: position 75,328 of record JASGVX010000003.1, read on the forward strand.
TGAGCCCTCGTTTGCTGACCGTGATCTCCGGGAGTTTGAGTTCCTCCATAAGAGTCTCTATAATTGCAGCTCCGGCAAGGATTATATCTGCCCTCTGGGAGTTTATCCCTGGGAATTTGCGCCTCTCTTCAAGCGGCAGGGCACACATTGCCCTGACAATTTCCTTAAGGTCTTCGTACTCAAGTTTCTCAAAACTTTCACTGGCTGTCTTACGCAGGTAAACAAAAGCTATTTTTGCAAGGTTTTCGATAGTCCCCGAGCTTCCGACTGCGCAGCCTATCGTGTAACTGGAAAGCTCTTTAATTAAATTCGCACTCTTGCGCCTGATGTGTGCCTTGATCTGATCATAGCGTTCCTTGGAGACAGGGCCTGTTTCATCCGGAAGGAACATATTTGTCAGGCGGATTGACCCGAGGTTAAGGGAGTGAAGGGAATAACAGTGGTTCTGGTCTCCTACCGACACTTCAGTGCTTCCACCCCCTATATCAATGAAGATAGCCTTTGTGTCACCGAGTCTGAGTCCGCTTGAGACTCCCAGATAAATTAAACGGGCTTCTTCTGAACCTGAAATCGTGCAGACCTCAATATTTGCCTCCTTTTTAATCATTTCAAGGAGCTGGACTTTATTGCTCGCATCCCGTGTTGCGGAGGTGGCCACAGCTATGATCTCTTCTGTCCTGTAAGCTCTTGCAAGCTCCATAAACTTCTTACATACAAAAGTTGCCCGCTCCATGGCTTGTGGCTGCAGGATCCTGTCTATAAACACCTGGTCTCCAAGCCGTACTGTTTCCTTCTGCTTGGTCAGGGGCTGGTAAGACCCGTTGGGACTGACCCTGACAAGAAGGAGCCTGACTGAGTTAGTCCCGATATCAATAAACGCAACAACCCTGCCTTCGGAAATTTTCTCGGGTTCCATTCACGACCACCTGAAAGCCCTGCCTTTCATTTTTCTCGAAGGATTCGAGAGCTCCATTAGCTTCACAGTATTTGTTCACATTTTTATTCTATTTGAGATTTGTTTTAGTCTTTTATTTTGTTTGATCTGTATCTTTCTATATATGTAAAATTTTAAGTTAAAAAACCCTGCCCATGAGAAACTTTGAATTTAGACATAGACTTTAGGCAGAAAATGAGACACTAAACGCTAAGTAATGAAAGAAGAAAAGAAAATGAGGGAAATAAAAAGAGAGGATAGATACTAAAAAATGAAGGAAAAGAAAAGAAAAAATTTAAATTTTCCCTTCAGCTTTCTTTGGTCTTAATGTCCCATATGCTTCTGTTTTCAAGCATCCAGAGCTGGGAATCCAGTTCTTCTTCTTCGGGCTGCGGGTAAATCCTTTCAGTCCTGCCATTGGGAAGTAGGAGACGGGCTTTTATGTTATCTTTCAGCTGGGTTCCGAGGATGATATCGCGCACAACAGGAATATAATCCTGAGACACCGGAAAGAGGACTTCGACCCTGGTGTCGAGGTTGCGGGGCATAAGATCAGCGCTTCCCATAAAGATCTCCTCTTTTCCGCCGTTCCTGAAGTAATATATTCTTGGGTGCTCAAGAAAACGCCCGACTATTGAAATTACTCTGATGTTTTCACTCAACCCGTAAATACCAGGCCTGAGGCAGCAGATGCCTCTAACAATGAGGTCTATCTTTACCCCGGACTGTGAAGCCCTGTAAAGCTCACGGATGCACTGGTAGTCCACAAGGGAATTCATCTTGAAGATCAGATGCCCGTTTCCAAATTTCTCGTGCAGGTCAATCTCGCGCCTTATGCGTTCAAGGATCTGGTGCCTCATTGTCTGTGGAGCTACCAGGAGTTTGGTGTAGTGGTCTTTCCTTGAATAGCCGGTAAGGGCATTAAAAAGGTCAGAGACGTCTTTACCTATAAAAGGGTCACTTGACAGATAGCCGCAGTCAGTATAGATCCTTCCTGTAACAGCATTGTAGTTTCCAGTGCCCATATGCACATAGTGCCTGATACCACCTTCTTTTTCAGCTCTTATTATCAGGCACATCTTGGCATGGATCTTAAGCCCTGGAAAGCCGTAAACTACGTGGACTCCTTTGCGCTCAAGTTCTTTTGCCCAGCCGATATTGTTCTCTTCGTCAAAACGGGCTTTGAGCTCAACAATGACTGCAACCTGCTTGTTCCGGTCTGCTGCTTTCATGAGAGCCTGGACAATCCTGGAGTTGTCATCCACTCTGTATAGCGCCATTTTGATGGCCAGGACCTCCGGGTCGTCAGCGGCTTCTTCCACCAGATCGGTTACCGATTCGAAGCTGTCATAAGGATGATAGAGAAGGATATCCTTCTTTTTCAAGGCTGCAAAAATATTTTCTTTATCAGCCATACGTGGATGTTTTTTCTGCTTGAAAGGTTCGTATTTGAGTTCAGGCCGGTTAATTTGAGTGAGTTTCATAAGGCTTGAGAGGCCCAGAGGTGCGGCTGACCTGAACATCAGAGGTGGTGTTAGCTCCAGGTTCCTAAGGAGAATATCAGAAACCCTTTCGGGCATAGTATAATCAGTTTCAAGCCTGATAGCTGATCCGAAGTAATTTCTACCTATTCTCTGCTTAACAGCAGTCAGGAGGTCTTTGTCCCCATCTTCATCAAAGCCGAGGTCTGCATCCCGTGTTATCCTGAAAGGATAAACTCCCAGAATGCGCTGTCCGGGAAAGAGCAGATCGAGGTTTGCAGCAATCAGCTGTTCAAGCCACACAAAACTTCCTGTTTTTATGTCTTCAAAACTGGAAGATATTTCTTCCTGGCCTTCTTCAGGCACAAAGACCAGCCTTGGGAACATGGGAGGGATCTTGACCCTGGCAAAACGTTCGCCATAGTCGGGGTCATCGATAAGTACTCCAAGGTTGAGACTGAGGTTTGAAATGTGCGGGAAAGGACGTCCGGAGTCGAAACCAAGAGGCGTGAGTAGCGGAAAAATATTTCTTTCAAAATAATCCCTGAGTTTTTCTCTATCCTCTCCGGAAAGTTCAAAGTAATTAAAGATTTTAATTCCATTTTCCCTGAGAGCAGGTTCGAGCACTTCATTCCAGCAGCTATCAGAAGTAGGAAGCTGCCTTAGAAGTTCTTTCCGGATGACCTGAAGCTGTTCCTGAGCCAGTTCATCTATGCGGTCTTCCTTTTCCCCCTCTGAAATACGTTTCTGAACCCCGGAGACTCTGACCATAAAAAATTCATCAAGATTGCTCCCGAAGATAGAAAGAAATTTGACTCTCTCAAGCAAAGGATTGCGTTCATCCAGAGCTTCTTCAAGAACTCTATCATTGAACTGGAGCCAGCTGTATTCCCGGTCCACATAAAATAAAGGGTCATTCAGATCAGGAATGTCTGATAATCCAATCCGGGTTCCATTAACACAGTCCGTAACCAATCTATCAAAATCTGCATACTGACCTGGGAATTTCTGCTCCATTCCTATCACGCGTGACCTGTGGTTTGTATATTTTCAGTCTGCACCCAAGAATATCAGAAGATTTAGATATAAGATTTTTGCCTGTTTTACTATTTGACATAATTACCGTATGTTTTTTCAGTATATAGCAGGGTTGAAAAGAAGATATCTTCAATCCATTCAACAGTCAAACTATTCAACTTTCAGAAAGATATTCCCCTAATCGCATATCAACCCTTTCAATAACCATTTAGCAAGCTGAGGTTTTTAGTCCAAGATGAAGCATATCTTCTTATAAACTGATCGGGCATGTATTGACACTAAGGCGTATATAGACTTTTGGATTAATAGAAACGCGAAAAACTTCAAAACCCTAGCAAACTCATTACTATTTATCATATATAGTACTAAAGATTTATAACATTATCCTTAGCTTATAAAAAATAAACAAAAGAGAAACGCTTGAGGTTTGCAAAAAACGCGTATGAAATTTTCAAATAGCAGGCACAAAAAATGAAAGTGTTGGAAAGCGCTTTCATGCCAAAGCACTTTAAAGCACTTTAATGCAAAAGAAAATAACGGGATATCATTGAGTGAAACTGTCAAAAAAGCCAGAAAAATATAGCATGTATGTAAAATTAAGATATATTAAAATATTTTAAAAGAAATTAAGAAATTACCAGGAGAGTAAGCTTTTGAACTTATACTCACTCGAACCTGGGATTATACTTTAAATCGGGATTATACTTTAAATCGGGATTATACTTTATTTTTAAATTTATCCTTTAAATGAGCATAAAACTCCTGCTCTTTTCCCGTGGTCTTTCTCAGCAACCTTTCCACGATCAGTTCAGGAGTGCTTCTTGCAACGCGATTGTATACCGGGTTTCGGTTTACTATCAGTTCCAGGCTGGAGTCCAGCCCTCCCGCTTCTATTCCGTCAACTCTTATTTCTGTGCCTGTGTTTTTAAGGATAAGTTCCGAAAGATGGGAAACAAAAACTCCAAGGCTCTCTTCGTTCCGGGTAAGATATTCAAGAATCCCTGCTATAATACGAGCTGAGGCTCCGGGTTCAGTAATTGATTCCAGCTCATCGGCAAGCACAAGTTTTGCGGAAGGTTCGGAAAGCACGGAGAACTGTTTAAGGGTGGTTTCAAAAGCTCCTGCATCAAGAGTTCCTTTTGATTTTCCGAAATAATAGAGTTCTTCTACAGGCCCGAGTTCAAGTTTTCTTGCAGGTACAGGAAAGCCCATATGTCCGAGAACCACACACTGGGCAAGCAGTTCAAGTAAAGAGGTTTTGCCCCCGGAATTTACTCCGCTCAAAAGCACAACTCTGTTTTCCATACCTTCAGGAGAGAAACTCGTTTTTCCAACTGAATAACTTACAGGATCAACTTTTCCGTGTCTGGCTTTCAGGAAGAAATTCTCTCCATCTTCAAAACCAATACCGGCTTCAGAAATACTTAGCGGCATACTCAGCCGAAAATGTGCGGCAAAACAGGCTATAGAAAAGCCCAGATCAAAATCAAGGACCTCCCTGACAAGCCTTTCTACAGGCTGATGAAAAATTGATAAATTTTTTGCGAGTTCTCTTTTGCGGGAAAGTCTTGTTTTCTCAAGGGACGTATTCAGTTTTTGCCTTAGAAGCTGAAGTTGAGCCTGTTCTGCGCGTAGAGGATAGGAAATTTCATCTGGAAATAAAGAGTCGAGCATCAGCTTTTCCTGTTTCTGGAAGTTGAGTTTTTCTGAGAGCTCTTCTTTTACTGTTTCGATCTCGCTTACATAGACTCTCTGTAATTCTTTTGCAAGCAAGTCTTTGATCTCTATTCCCCCGCTCACGATCCTGATCAGTTCCTGCCCGCTCAGAGTAAGGGAACTTGCTTCAAGTGTGCGGTTCATGCGCTGGTTTGCTTCATTCAGGGTAGAGGTCAGGATGATATCAAGATTTTTCAGCGCAATTTCAAGCCTGTCAATTTCCGGGTCAAGTCCTTCAACAGGTTTTCCATCCTCTCCTACTTTCAGGAGAGATGTTTTAAGGCCTTCAAGCTCCTCGTTTGAAAGTTCTTCAAAGAAATCGAAACCGGAAGTCCTCAGAGTTAATGCTATGTTAATGCAAGCAAGGATACAGTCAATATTTTTCGCAAAAAATGCCAGCTCTACTTCAGGCAGAATCTGCCAGAGCTCGGCTTTTGACGGGTCCTGGAAAAGTTCAGGCTCCAGCCCTTCAGGAAGGTCAAAACTAAGATAGGTGTCATCAAAAACAATAACACTCGAGTAACCTCTTGCAAGGTCTACAAATTCGGAAATGTCTTCTACAGCCTGTACAGTTAAAAATGCCTGAAACCTTTCCCTGGCCGCATCCAGAACTTTCCGGTCACCCGAGATAATTATCCGGTCTCTAATTCTCAAGTTTCCGGGTACAGGCTTTAGTTTCTTCACTTTTGAAAGAAGATTAATAAACTCTGTATCTTCAGAAAGGACGTCTGCAAGTCCCAGGTACTCCGCTACAAAAGCCCGTCTTTTTTCAATAAGGTCCATGCGGGACGCAGGGAAGGGATAAAAGAGGGCCAGCTTATCCCTTGCATGCGAAGTGTGAGCAAATGTTTTTATTAGCTCAAGCAGGCGAGAGTACAGGTCAAGGGCTTCCTTTGTTTTCAAAAAATCAGAAATTGCACATCCATCAGCTCGGGCTCTTAGATCTCTAACAAGGGAAAGAGCAAACGTATGGCTTATCCCGTTTACCTCGGAAAGCGACGCTATATCCCCTTCAAGAATTGCCTGAAGAGCAGAGTCCTCACTTCCAAAATGCTCGACAAGCCTGCCAGCTACTCGCTCACCTATTCCATGAACTTCCCTTAAACCTGAGATATTTTGCCCTGACATCATTTGAATAACAATTTGGAATTATTTAAATAATATAGCTAAGAGACTTAAAATAAAGATTTAAATATAAAAGCTATGCAAACAAATTGAGTTAGCATAACTTACTATCTCACCGTATGTTTACTAAGAATACCATTATGGCTTTTTTATATTCTCATGGTGATAAGTCTTCAGATTTAGAAACTTTTTGAACAATATCAGCCACAATTTCCCTTTCTTCGACCTGCAATTTATAATATTTCTGAATATCCTTTGTCTCTACAATTTCAACTGCATTTAGCAGAGGTTTAAGAAGCTCTGGAAACTTTCCCCCTTTAATTTTCATAATCTCATCAACAGTTATTTTGAGAACTTCGAATTCTCCAGAATCAACCACCGTTTTGAAAAAGCCCATCATTGAAGCTTCAAATGTTTCTTTTTTGAGTTGAAGTTCGAGATCAAAAATTGTTCTTATGAGTTTTCTGCCATTTCCAAGATTTCCAATTTTCAATTCTTCAAAAACTATTTTCCAAACAGCTTCAATAAATTTTTTAATTAAGCGAGGCGTTTGATTAGATATTTTGCTCTTAATTAATTCGATTTCAGTGTTTGCCTTTGCAACTTGATTAAGGGAAAGATAAACTCCAATCAAGCTAAGTATAATTTCAATTTTAAACGATTCATTACTTGCTATGTTTTTAACTTTGACAAATATCTCAATGGCTTCTTCGTACCGTTCTAATAAAATTAAAACATATCCTTTTACTGATAATGCATACTCATTATCAGGATTTAGCTCAAGAGCTTTATTGGAAACTTCAAGAGCTTTATTGGAAACTTCAAGAGCTTCTTCGTACCGTTCTAATAAAGCTAAAGCAGATCCTTTTCTTGATAATGCATACTCATTATCAGGATTTAGCTCAAGAGCTTTATTGGAAACTTCAAGAGCTTCTTCGTACCGTCCTAATGAACCTAAAGCAGACCCTTTTCTTGATAGTGCATACTCATTATCAGGGTTTAGAACTAGAACCTTATTGAAAACTTCAATAGCTTCTTCGTACCGTCCTAATAAATATAAAATATCTCCTTTTCTTGATAGTGCATACTCATCATCAGGATTTAGGATCAAAATCTTGTTGAAAACTTCAAGAGCTTCTTCGTGCCGTCCTAATGAAACTAAAGCAGACCCTTTTCTTGATAGTGCATCCTCATCATCAGGATTTAGGATCAAAATCTTGTTGAAAACTTCAAGAGCTTCTTCGTACCGTCCTAATAAATATAAAATATTTCCTTTTCTTGATAATGCATACTCTTCATCAGGATTTAGTACCAAAACCTTGTTGAAAACTTCAAGAGCTTCTTCGTATCTTTTCAATAAAGCTAAAGCATACCCTTTTCTTGATAGTGCATACTCATTATCAGGATTTAGGACCAAAATTTTGTTGAAAACTTCAAGAGCTTCTTCGTATCTTTTCAATAAAACTAAAACATGTCCTTTTTTTAATAGTGCGTACTCATCTTTAGGATTAAGTTTCAAAACTTTATCAAGTACATTAAGCAATTCCCTGCATACTGTGGTATAATCAGAATCCAAAAGATAAGAATAATCTTTTGTATCGTATTTTAGACCTTTTTTAAACGTTTCAAGAGCTACTTTATCAGATTTATAATGGAGAGGAATTTCAAAGATCAGATATTTTGCTTTCAGATCTATATCCTTACTTTTATTTGCGATTTCCTTTAATTTTTGAATATCATGATCAGCTTCTTCCCATTCCTCAAACTCTATAATTTTTGGAGTTAGTTTTAAAAGAGCTTCTGTTTTATGTTTACCAGATAAAGCTTCAACACGATAACGGAGATCTATTAGAATATTTTTATTTCCGGACTCAAGAAGATGGAGCTTTCTCTCGAAATGTTCTTTTAGTTCTTCAGAAGAGTACCATAGCTTCAAGAAGTTTACAAGTATGGAGATTCTCTTCCTTCCCAGGGGCTGTCTTAACTCTCTCCAAAGACGGAAAAGTCTCTCACGCACTTCATAGTAAGTTTCTCTTCCCGCTGGCCTTGAAAGAACATAGCCGTCCTTTTCCAATCTTCGAAGTTGTGTTGTGACAACTGAAGCATCAATTCTCGACTTTTCAGCGATTTGCTTTGGAGTCATAGGAGATTCAGAAGAGATGACCGTATCAAATATTAGTCTCTTTTGACCTGTTAGAAGCTGAAATATCTCTTGATAATAAGGGGTATGTTCGTCTAATATTTTGAAAAATACTTTTTCTATATCCTCAAAATTGTCTCTGCTAATTAGTTCATAGAAAAATATTACAAGCCTTGGAGTGCCGCCGGTAAGATGTGTCATGCCCTCCATTCTGGTTTCATATTTCTCAAAATTCTCCAGAAACTCTTTGTTACACTCTATTTCAGCGATTTTTTTGAGTAGAATCTTTATTTCACTTGATGAAAGTTCTCTTAGATGCTGGATTCGGAAAAAGTTGTAAAAAGGTTCTTCATGACTAGTTATTTCAGCAAATATTATAGGAGAAGATGCTACAACTGAAAAAAAATCATGTTTCTGGAATATGGATCTTAATTTTTGAATTTCCTTCCGCTCTAACTGCTGGAACACTTCATGTAAATTCTCAACAAAAATTAGGTATATTTTGTTTTCTTTTTTGACAATTTCCTTAAGCTTGCCAAGAGATGCATCAAGAATTTCATCTTCATTGTTAAGAGACAAGATATCTGAAATGTTTTCATTTGTCTCTTGTAGAATTCTTAAGAAGAAATCAGAAGCTCGATAAACTGAATATTCTTCTTCTGCAAACTTAACCGGAATATAAAGGGAACTTAGTTCTTGTTTTATTTTATAGTACAACATAATTAAAAAATGTGATTTCCCTATTCCTCGAGAACCTACAAGCAAATAAAACCTTGGAGTTTTATTTTTTCCAGCTGTTTCAAGCTCTTTAAATGTATTTTCAAAAAGACCATCTCTTCCAACAAAGATGCTCTTCAATACTTCGTAATCTATGTTCTCTGGAGAATATCTGTATAAAGTGACTTTAGGGCTAGTAGAAGAATTACAATTGATTCGGTCAGATATACTATCCTTAGATCGTTCCATGGTAAATCCTCCACCAATCTTTAAGCATCTTAGAGTAAAAATTAAGCTTTCCATCATTGATTTCCAGGTAAAAATCGTTTTCAAGATCAGAAATCAAATCTAAAAAATGTTCATAATCGTTAGATCCTGTTTCTTGCTGGAAAGCATTATAAGCGAGTTCAAGAGGATAATTATCTGTAGTTGAAGTTCTTCCTAAAATTGCTTTTGCAGCTTTTACATCCATTTCATGATAATAAACTTTGAGTCTCTTATAATAAGGATCAAAATAGTGCTTACATCCACTCCCAAGTAGACGACTATTGTAAACATTGTCAATTAAATTCTCATCTACCGCCTTACCAGTATTAATTTTTTCTTCTATTATAGCACTGAGCATAATGCTAACAAAATAAGGAATATACGGTTCTCCAATGCAATCAACTATTTTATTTACTAAAAAGGGTGTGTACTCCCAGCCTTCATCCTCAAAAACGTTTTCAACAATATGAAGCGCAACATCCCTTTCAAAGCCATTTACTCTAATTACCTTAAAATCATTGATAACATTAGTACCCCCAACATTTCTCAAGACCCGTTCAATACTTACAGAACCTCCAACAATAAAACGCAAATTAGTACAGGTCTGCCGCAACTTTCGGAACCAAGACAAAAACTTTTCTGCATCTGATGGCTGCATGTTTTTGATAGCGATGGGGAATTCATCAAAAATAAAATAAATTCTTTCATTAGTTGAGTTAATTATTTTAAATAATGAATCAGATTTCTCTATCCAATTCTCCTCCAATCCTTCTTCAACAATATTCCTGAACTTAGCCTTGAATACAGCAGGAACCTCTATTTCCTCAAAATTGGATTGAACATTTTTAACTAAATTTCTTATATTTCGGAAACCAGATTTTTCGCTGAATTCTTCATATTCGTTCAATTCCATGATAGTTTCAGTTAGGAATCTTTGCGGTGAATATACACTTTCAACATCAAGGAAAATAACAACATTTCCGTTTCCAGACAGCTCTCTTTCTAACTTTCGCATAATTGAAGTTTTTCCAAATCTTCTAGGTGCGGAAAGAAGAATATTGTCCTTGTCTAATGATTTCAGAATTTGTTTGATCTCCTGTTCACGATCAATAAAGTCTTCTCCAATTGCAGGGCTTCCTACAGGCATCATAATATATCACTCAAATATATCATTTAAAGCTCAGTATATGTTGCATAACAAATTTGTTATATGACTTTTTTGTTATATAACTTTTTTGTTACCTTATATAACGTTATACAGTACAATTGTAAAAAATACAATCGTCAGGTTGACATTAAAAATCAGAACATTTTTTTCGATGTCTTTTATGGATCATCTAGCTAGAAATGAGATTGAAGTTGGTTAATATATAGCTCAACTATCATCACATATACAAACACTGCAGGTTGCCTCAAAACTAAAGTTAATTCTACAATTGTGTCAATTTTTTCTACTATAAGGTTAATTCATATCTAAATTTCTCTGTTTTAAGTAGTCATGTTTTTAAAGATAACGGTTTTCATGACCCAATTGTAGAAATAGTTTGAGTTTTGAGACAGCCGGACTGGATCATTTTTTTATAAAAGCTTAGTATGAGATTTTATTAATAGATCATATGTAAACCTAAAAGTTACGTACAAATACTATGTATTATTTCAAAATTGGTATCAACAAAAACTATGAAATATTAAATGTCAACCTGCCGAAAGAAGGTTAACAGGAAATAAGTATTAAATAATGGAACAATAATCAAAAAACAAGAGGAAAAGGGTATAGAGAATTTTACAGAAAATTAGACACACTGCCTCTATACCTGAAAATCATTTTTCCAGACCTTTCCATTTAGCATGAAAGTGCTTCTAGGTACTTTCATTTTTTGTTCCTGTTATTCGAAGAATTTCATATGCGTTTTATCGATTTTTTCTCTCCGTTAAAGCAATACCTATCAGAAGTATTACCATAAATGCGACAAGGATCTTGATGGCTGTGGAAACATTTGACCAGTCTTTATATTCAGCCGCTGGCACTGGCCGTGACTCAGGCACTTCAACCTGCATGTTATCCGACTCAAGCGGAAGTACCGTGGTTTCAGTATTATTTTCGTTATATTCAATAGCAATAGCTTTCTTGCCAGTTATAATTGCAAACGTAGAGAAACCCGGGGTTCTGGATTCAAAATACATGTACTTGCCGTCTTCTCCAATTTTACGCGTAGGGAGAGCTTTCCATTTTCCATTAGAATACCTGTACATGAAAACTGATGGCCCCTCAGTCTCGTTTTCAGAAATTTCAGAGCTTTTGACCCTGAACCCTATACTGGCATTGGCAATGTTCTCTGGAGTTGCAACCCCTTCATTTCCCACCCAGATATTCAGGTACTTATAGACCTTTCCGGAAGGTTCTTTTGGGGTCAGGAAGGACCTGTTTTTAAGCTCTTCAACAATGGATGTGGTCTTCCCGAAGTTCCTTTTTGAATCGAACTTCACATACATAATAGCAGTGGCATTTTTAGTGAACTCGAACTTTATCCGGTCTCCTGTTGTGATGAAATCCTGGGCAATTTCTTTAACTTCAACATTACTTGCAGGCTCAGGAGAACCCCCACCTCCAGCAGATGATGCCCCAAAAGAGCCACCTGACCCTCTACGGCTTGATTCCTCCTCACCGACTTTAATATAGTCAGTCCATGTAACAGTACTATGTTTGTAGTCATTGCTGACATTAAGGGTTACGGAATAACTTCCAGATTTGGAATACTCATGGGTCGGGTTCTGAGAGGTAGATGTGCTGTTGTCTCCAAAGTCCCAGAACCATCTGGTAACGTTTCCTGTAGAAGTATCTTTAAACTGTACGGTCAGAGGTGCACTCCCTTTATTTGTAGAAGCGGTAAAAGAAGCATGAAGCTCGTCTCCTACCATAATATAGTTAGACCTGGTTATATTACCCCACGCAGCAGTACCCTTACCTGCCCTCAAAGTAACCGTATAGAGCCCGTTTGTTGTAAACTTATGAACAGGGTTATTTTCAGTTGAATCTATGATCCCGTCCGAGTTAAAGTCCCATTCCCAGGCAGTTGGATCTCCGGCAGAAAGATCTTGAAACTGAACGAAAAGCGGAGCGGGTCCTGAAGTCACGTTTGATGTAAAATCAGGAATCGGTGCATTAAGCGAGAGCACATTTACAGAAGAAGGGACCACGGTGGCGTTTGACCCAAAGGCATTTGTTACTGTCAATCCCACAGTATAATTCCCGGCGTCGAAATATGTATGAGATGGGCTCTGAGATGTTGACTCATTTCCGTCCCCAAAGTCCCATAGCCAGGAAGTTGCATTTCCCGACGAAGCATCGTTAAACTGAACAGTAAGTGGAGCATTCCCCTCCCGTGGGTATACGGTGAAAGCAGCTAGAGGTAAATCCCCGACTATGATAGGTATTGTTTTACTGCCAGCGGCAGTGCCGTTGATTGCTTTAAGGGTAATAGAATAAGTTCCCTGAGATTCATATACATAAGTAGGGTTTTGTTCAGTTGAATCAATTATCCCGTCCGAGTTAAAGTCCCATTCCCAGGAAATCGGAGCTCCGGTAGAAAGGTCCTGAAATTGGACGGAAAGCGGGGCTGGACCTGAAACGGGATTGAATGAAAAATTGGCTACAGGCGCAGTGATTGAGTATGCACGTATATAAGAAGCAGCCTCAAATGTATATGACCCGTATGAATTTGTTACAGTTAATTTTACGGTATATGTCCCTTCTCCAGAATATGTATGGGAAGGATTTTTGTCATTTGATTTGTTGCCGTCTCCGAAGTCCCATTCCCATTTTGTTGGGTCTCCGGTTGAAGTGTCAGTAAAACTTACTGTTAGAGGAGCTATTCCTGATAGCGGGGAAGCGATAAAGCTAGCTGTTGGCCCATTTCCAACAGTAATGTAATTTGATTTTGTAATTTCATCGCTGGCAGCGCTGTTGGTTACTGTAAGGGTTACGGAATATGTTCCGGCAGTCGAATAGGTGAAAACCGGGTTCTTTTCAGTTGAATCTATGGTCCCGTCTGAGTTAAAGTCCCATGCCCACTTTGTAGGGTTTCCGGTTGAGCTGTCAGTAAAACTTACTGTTAGTGGAGCTGTTCCTGATAGAGGGGACGCGGAAAAGTCAGCAGTTGGCCCTTTTTCAACAGTAATGTAATTTGATTTTGTAATTTTATCGCTGACAGTGCTGTTGGTTACTGTAAGGGTTACGGAATATGTTCCGGCAGTCGAATAGGTGTAAACCGGGTTCTTTTCAGTTGAATCTATGGTCCCGTCCGAGTTAAAGTCCCATTCCCATTTTGTAGGGTTTCCGGTTGAGCTGTCAGTAAACCTTACTGTTAACGGAGCTATTCCTGATAGTGGGGACGCGGAAAAATCAGCAGTTGGCCCTTTTTCAACAGTAATGTAATTTGATTTTGTAATTTCATCACTGACAGTGCTGTTAGTTGCTGTAAGGGTTGCGGAATATATTCCGGGAGTCGAATAGGTGTAAATCGGGTTCTTTTCAGTTGAATCTATGATCCCGTCCGAGTTAAAGTCCCATTCCCAATTTGTCGGGCTTCCGTTTGAGCTGTCAGTAAATTTTACTGTTAGCGGAGCTATTCCTGATAGCGGAGAAGCTGAAAATTCCGCAAAAAATGATTCATTAGCGACATATGCGGCAGAGCCTAAATCCGAGTCAGCAACTATCACCAATGGTGAATATATTAGAAATAGAAGCATAAATGCCGTTATTCGTTTCAATTCACGCACCCTCTTCCTTTTTGTATTTTAAGCCACACAATCATAAAATTAAAGTAGTTTTTCTTTGTTTTTTTGAAGCTTATTACCTTCCGTCTCCTTCTGGAAAAGCAAATTTTGTAAACCTTAAGCTGGTCATAAGTCCAAAAAGCTCCAGGGGTCGGTGAGAGGAATAAAGCACTTTCTTTTAAAGCACTTTCTTTTACGATATATTATCAAGTTGTTCCGCATATAAATAAACTAACATTTTAAATGTAAATTGATTAGGACTATACGCACTTGAAATGTAAAATCAGATACATGCGGGCTCGTCTACATTATTTGAGTTTATACAACTAAGTCACTTCCCCTCATGGTTTTCAATTCAACTGCGTAAGTCTTATTGACATCCAGAATATTAAACTTTTTGATTTAAGGGTATCCAGTAAGCTTATTTTCTCTAGCATATCAAGATTTGTTTTAATAAAAATTATTTTATATAAAAAATGTAGTCATTTAGCGTAATTCTTCAAAAGATTAGCACGCAAAGTACCAGCACATTCAGAACTGGAAAAAAGAAAAACTGGAATTTATCCTGGCAGGTTGTCTCAAAACTAAAAGCAATTCTACAATTGGATAATGAGATACGTTAACTTTAAAAAGTCCAGCTTAAAATAGAGAAATTTAGATATAAATTTACCTTATAGTTTATAGTGGAAAAAATTGACACTATTCTAAAATTAACTTTATTTTTGAGACAGCCTGTAAAGTATTGTACAGGTTCAGAAAAAACTACCTGAAAATATATGATTCGTGACTAGTGTCGCGTCAGCAGCAAAATGTCGTATAAATTCAATTGTAACTATTCAGAATCATTAAATATTTGAAGATTGACGCAACACTAGTGTCGCGTCAGCATTAAGATATTGCATATAATCTATTACAACGATTCAAAATCGTATAATCCTTGATGACTGACACGACACTAGATCGCAATCTGAAAGGTTAGAACCTTACAGCATTAAGGACAGTCAGCTTTTTCTTCCAGTAGTCAAGCCCTTTTTTTGCGGCGTACCACTCATAGAACCTGTCATCATCGATATATTCTCCAGTTTCGAATTTTTCTATGAGCTCCGTAGAAATCAGGTCGTACTTGTCTTCAAATTCATCGCAGATCATGGAATAGCGGTGTACCTTGTATTTTGCAAGATGCTTCTCATGTTCTAAAGCCGAGCGAACAACCTCGCTTGCTTCCTGTATCGAGTAATTGATGTCAATCTCCAATGTAAGGTCCATGTTTATCCCATATAAAATTATAGCTTGATACTAAAGTTTGATCCTATATCTTTTTTTCTATTTATTAATGAGTTATATTTATTTGTATACAGAAAAGTAAGAAGCATTAGACCAAGGTAAAAAATTTAAGTATTTTAATTACAGCAACACATTTGAAAAATTATGAGAAAATTTCTTATCCTGGGACCCGCAATCCTCAGAATAGTTTTCCTTTTATTTTTATTATTTTTTCTATTTTGTCTTTCTTATCTATTTATCGTTAGTTTTCCCCTTTAATATAATATTAATTAGATTCATAGTTCCCAAACATTAATATACTGAGTGGTGGATTACTATATGATTTCAACTCTTTTATATTAATGATCATGTGAAAAAAACATATATAGTATTACTTACATTAAGCTTATGTATTCTCATTTGAATGAATAATAAATTACTCGGTGATACAATGGGAACAGAACTTATGAGGATAGGAGTCTCCCTACCCAATACACTTCTTGATAAATTTGATGAGATTATTGAAAAAAGAGGTTACTCCTCCCGTTCAGAAGGAATAAGGGACTCCATCAGGAGTTATATCTCTTATTATGAGTGGATGGGCGACATTAAAGGCCATCGTGTTGGGACAGTTGCCGTTATTTACGACCACACGAAGCGCGGGCTTTCAAATGCACTTGCAGATATACAGCACAACTACTCTCACCTGATTAAATCTTCCGTGCACATCCACCTCGACCATGACAATTGTTTTGAGGTAATTGTTCTCGATGGAGATGGTGAGGAAATTAAAGAGCTTGCCGAATCCATTATGGCTCTCAAAGGGGTAAAATTCTCAAAACTTACTACTGTAGCCTCAAACGAAAAGATTTGATTTTTATCTTTCCGGATACGAAGCTCCAATAGTAAGTTTACTCAGGAATGCTGAGGGGCGTTAAACTTATTTAATGGGTCAAAGTCCCTCAACTCCTCACTTAATATTTCTGAAGGTATCTTTCAATTTGTTTCAGAAGCAAGTTTCTGAATTCCATAAGGTCATAGATCTGGAAACGACGCTCTCTCCTTGAACCCACGAGCCATGCTCCCTTTAAGAGCTTCAGGTGATAAGAAAGTGCAGAATGCTTCAGGTCTGTAGCTTCAATAAGGACACAGACGCAAAGGCTCTGGACTTCAATAGCTTGCAGTATCTTCGCGGATTGGGCCTGTAAGGACTTTGAACAGACTGACTATTCTTCAAAATTTTCATTCAGGGCTGTATGAACAGCTTCGAGCACCTCTTCTGAAAGTGCATAAGCGTCCTGATCTATTATTTTCCACTCAGACCTTTTTTTCCACTCAGACCTTTTTTTTCCACTCAGACCTTTTTTTCCACTCAGACCTTTTTTCAGGCTATCACATTCCTTTTAGAGTTTCGGTATTAGTTGAGAGAACCTCTCTCCATCTGAACCCCAGTTCCGATAAGGCTAGCCCTCCTCCGAGCAATGTGATTGAATTCTTTATTATGTGGTCCAGCACAGCGACAGTAAACCCAAGTTCAGGCCTGATGCCTCCAAGTCCGAATACTGCAGTAAGAGCAAGTTCATATGTCCCTATAGCTCCAGGAGTAATGGGAAAAGTTTTTGCGATATTTCCTATAGCGACAGCCAGAAATACCAGGGATAAGGTGAATGTTGAAGACATATTCACACCTGATGCCGGAAATGCTTTCAGGACCAAAAAGCAGGTAAAAATATCCATTCCCCATATAAGAAGGGAGGATGAAACTACCTTCAGAAAAGACCCGGGCCGGACTGCAACAATGCTCACCTGGTGGACAAAAGTGGAAGCGAATTCTTTTATTTTTTTCAGAGGCTCTCCCGAAGAATTAATAGAAGCCTTTTCTTTAACGCTCTTTTCACTGCGGCTTTCCCTGAAAGATAACGTAAACAGGGCTGCAAAGAAAAGGAGAACTGCAAACCCTGAGAACTGAATGAGGGACTCCATCCAGGAAGCAAGCTCGAAGCTGGCAGCTACGCCTGAAGATGCGAGCGCGGCAATGAAAGTAATTGCAATTATGTCAAAAACTCTTTCTACGGTCAGAGAGGAAAGGCTCGTTGTAAATGCAAGGTCTTTACTTTTTTTCAGGATGTACATCCTGCTAAAATCTCCTATTCTTGCGGGGAGGATAACATTTGCAGATTGGCTGATGAAAATGCTCCCGGTAAGAAATCCAAGCCCAAAATGCTTTCCAAGCCCGTTAAGGATCTGCTGGAAACGTAGTCCTCTGAGCGGCCAGGAGGCGCAGTAAACAAGAGTTGCAAGAGCCATAGTGCCTGGAGAGACCTGTTTGATATTTTCTATAACTTCTGCTGCTCCAAGAAAGGTTGTAGCAAGTGCGAGAATCAGAACTGCAAGAAAAGCTGTCAGGAATATTTTTCCTTTCCCTGAAAATAAGCCTGAAAAAAAGAGTTCCCACCAGAGGCGGAAGACCTCTGAGCCCATTCCAAGAATATCCTTTGTGAAGTTGACCTTACTTGATCCCCCATGCCTCCAGTAAACAGGGAACTCAAGAACCCTGTATCCCTCGTGCTGGGCTCTTACAAGCAATTCGGTATCCCAGAACCAGTGCTGGTTCTCAATTCCATCGAGCAATTCTAAGAGAGGCTCTCTCCTGAAAGCCTTGAAGCCGCACTGGTGGTCATAGAGTTTTGAATGCAAAAAAAGCCGAACAAGGGAGTTATATCTTCTGCTTGCAAATTCGCGCTTAAAAGGCCTTTTTGCATCGCTTTCAGACATTATTCTCGAGCCGGTGGCAAAGTCATAAGCATCCGTACTTACAGCTCTGATCAGCTTTTCCATGTAGCTCATATCCGTTGCAAGATCTACATCAATATAGCAGAGCACCTCTCCTGAGGCTGCCTTAAAAGCCCTGTTCAGAGCCCTGCCCCTTCCCTGGCGCTCATCGGAATGCAGGTGTTTGACATAGGTGTACTGTTCCGAAAGCCTTGAGGCTATCCGGTCTGTACCGTCCGTGCTTCCGTCCTCTGCTATTATGATCTCAAAAGAATTAGTTATCTTTGAAAGAGTATCTGCTGTTATCGAAACCGCATTTTCTATTCTGGCTGCTTCGTTGTAAGCTGGCAGAACTACCGAGACGCTGGTTATAAGAACAACCTCTTGATGTTTATTATAATATAAATTGAACTTTTATGCCATCTGCAATTTCATATAAAACTCTCTTTAATTCGAATAATCTCATATTTATAAGACTTATTTGTGAAATCTGTTTTGATGCGTATTTATTAAAAGTATTTATGAAAAGTATTTATGAAACAATGTTTAGATACTAAAATAAATGATATATTTTACTAAAATATGATTTATTTTACTAAAATATGATTTTTTGCCCGAGTCAGGTCTTTCTCTGAAAGTGGATAATTATAATGTCCCTTTTTACGTGACTTTCTTAAATTTATATATTGTGACTGGACCTTCATAAGCCAGTTCAAAATACGTTTTGTTCTCGAATTTATCTTGTTTTACATGATATATTTGCCGCTCAAGCTGTCCTAATATTACATATACAGTAGTTCACTAATTATTTAATTTTCATTAAACGATGTTTTCCGAAACCTATATATATTATGAAAACGCCGCCGTATGTCTCTTTTTCCCTCTAAGTCTGGCTATGGTCCAAAAATCGAATTAAGGTCAAAAGAATGTACTGTTGCTGTGTTACAACCTCTCAAAGGTCATGTAACTATCAAGATCAATGGCTCCTTTACAAATGAAAACATCTTTTCTATGGTTGTGAATATGGCAGTCAACAACTATTCTGTCCACTTAGTCTCTAAACAGTATCAAACTGTTGCTTGCGAAACATCCCTACTCTGCCATCTTAAAAACTAAATATAGTAGATTGTTTCAAAAATCAAACCATTTCTTCAATTGGATAATGAAATACCTTAACTTTAAAAATAAATCCACTTAAAATAGAGAAAATTAGATATAAATTAACCTTATAGTGGAAATAATTGGCAGTTTTGTAGAATTAACTTTATTTTTGAGACAGCCTTTTTTGGACAAAATCAAAAATGATTAGGAATAGTCGTTCGGAACTACAGCAAATCAGAACTACTGGGAAAAACAGAAAGCTTCTGTAAGATGGGTTTTTCCTGTTTTCGGGCACTAAAAAGTAAGCAAAAACAGGAAAAGCCCCGGTTATGGGCAGAATAAAAGCAAATCAGAGCCCATTGAGCCTGTCAAGAGCAAGTTTTGCAGCTTTTTCTCCAGAAAGGAGCATCCCGCCAAAAACAGGGCCCATTCTTGGTGCACGGGTTGCGGCATTTGCAGCCATGCCTGCGACAATCAGTCCTGGATAGATTTCCTGGGTTGCATCCACAGCCATGCGCTCACCGACCTCAGACCACATTGGCTTTTCCCCAAGCATGCCAAGTTCCCCGATCTTTGCATTTGGGATTTTACGGAGAATTGTGTTGCAGACAACTGCATCGTGCCCTGTCCCGTCGATTACGAGTTTTGTGCGGATCATGAGGGGGTCTACATGCAGGCGCTGTGCTGTAACAGGTCCCCAGTTGATGACTATGCCGGTAACCCTGTCATTCTCGCGGATCATAACGTCTTCAAAGCTCACAAGGTTAAAGACCTCAGCTCCCGCCGAAGTAGCCCCTGCAATCAGCTTCCCTACAGATTCCACGGAGTTTGCCACGTAATATCCAGACTCATATTCCTTATACCTGATCCCAAAGTCGTCCAGGACGCGGCATGCCTCTTCCTGCACAACTATACGCGGGAACATCATGCCTCCGGCCCACATGCCGCCCCCAGGTGACAGCTTCTGCTCGTAAATGGCAACCTTTGCCCCTGCTTCAGCCAGGTACTTTGCAGCCACAAGGTTTGCAGGTCCCCCTCCTACAAGTGCTACATCGATGTCCGTGTAGTCAAGGAAAGTTTTAGAATACTCATCAAAAATTGCCCGTGTGATAATGACTTCATCGAGTTCCATTTTAATCTCTCATAAAACTTATAAGATCGAAATTCCAGAGAAAACAACCCGGTTTTTTCAGAACTAAATCATGAATTGTTAACCCTGATCCATAAGCATTGAAATTTACATTTTGATACAGGGCATTGCTATTAAAGTTGTTGGAACCTGAAGGATAGATGGGGGAAGAAAAGTAATAGTCCTGAAGCGGCTTTAAGGACGGCAATATCAGAGCTTCAAATAAATTTTACCATCTACGAAATTTCAATTTTGTGAGTACTTTTAGGGCGTGCGAAGATTTCGCTTTGCGCGGCTAGTGTTGCGCCATCCGTAAAATGTCTTAATAATTATATTGTATCGTATTCATAAAGAATTCTAGGGATTCTTATGAATAGGTTAATTGGCAATTTACAACAGAAGATGCAAGGATTAAATTGGCACGACTTTATCCAACAATTCAGGAGTGACGAGACAGTAGAATAATAATGAAATTATGCCATGACATTGAATTGATTGGAGATTTAGAATTGCCTGTTTCCAGATTTGGGGTCAAAATCAATCTGGTTTGCTGATATATGCTTTAATCTCTATTGTCAGAGATTTCCAATATGATATTCAAAAAACAGAGTATCAACCTGAGAACTTCGAGAAGACATGAGCTTCTGGTATCTGATCAAAGCCTAAGCTTCTCTTGAGTAAGCCTTTTAAGTCCATAACTCTTGTTATGCGTCAACATGTACTTGAAATAAACATGTACCCATTATTTGCTCCTGAGCCATTATGATAATATTCTTGTGTTTGGACAACGTCTTAGATTTGAATAATATTCCCTGATCCACATTGAGATCTTGAGATATTCAGAGCAGCCTCTTATAATCTGCCTTATTATTCAGGGATTTTATTCACAAATATTATACTGGATAAAATAGAGAGTAATTTTAATATGTTTAATCGCGACACACCATATGGGTCCCGAGGCGGAACGATGGATAGAATCAAAACTTTTATCTCTGCAAGTCCCTCGATGACAATTATTTTCCTGTGTATAATTTCGTTTCTTCTGGAAATCGTTCCAGGCATAGGGTCTCTCTATATAAACGCTTTTCAGTTTGACCCTGGTTCTCTTATAACGAGACCCTGGACGCTTATAACATACATTTTCCTGCATTCTGGATTAATGCACCTTTTTTTTAATATGCTTGTCCTGTACTTTTTCGGGACTGCACTTGAGCGAAGGATTGGGAATAATCAGCTCCTTGTAATCTTCTTTACTGCAGGAATTCTATCCGCAATAGGGTACACTTTCTTGAGCAGGCCCATTTTTGGTATTTACCCCGCTCCTATGATTGGTGCAAGCGGAGCTATTTACGGGGTCTTTGCAGCTCTTGCCGTACTTGAACCGAATCTCAGGGTATATGTTTATTTTATCCCTATGCGCTTAAAGCATGCTCTATTGCTCTTTGCCATTTTTGATTTTCTTATGATCAATGCATCAGACATGATAGCCCATACCGCCCACCTGAGCGGGCTCTTTGTCGGAATTTATATGGGTTTTCGTATGAAGAAAATAGAAGAAAAATACATGAGAACGAGGTACTTCGGAAGGTGGTGAGGCTGGAGGAAGAGACTATTTCTCGGGACAGGCACTATCATCCGAGACCTGGTCACGGGGATAAAGTTCCAATCCAGATCTTAAACTTCAGGCGGGTTTTTGCAGCCTGGTCCCCAGAGCTGAAGCGTACTCTTTTTTTTGAAAAAACCCCTGAAGAGCCTGAAGAAGAAGGGCTTAAAAGGCTAAGAGAAGTTGTCCTACTTTATGTCTATGACTGGCTTGCAGGAAGGGAAGGAATAATAGAACTTAATAATGCGGAATTTGGACTGTTTATGGAGGTTTACGAAGCTTTCCTTCAGAAATCAGGAGAAATTCAGTATAGCAGGCAGAAGAATGGACGAAAAACTGAAAATATTTTTGAACTCCGGGAGTCTCCTTTTATTATCCGGGAAGTTAAAAAAGGACCTTTTTCCGATAAATTATAATTCTATAAAATATATCTCATGTTCTATAGCTAAAAACGTTTAATCTGGATGGCTTACTTATATCACAGAACCTACCTTTCCCTGAGCAGGCCAGAACTTTCAGTCAAGGCTCCCAGACAAGGTACATTTAATACATTTTATTGTCAAAGTATGCAAATGTTTTACTACTGAAAAGCAAATATTTAGATATAATCAGATTATTACCCGAACTGCCGTGTATAAGGGTTTAAACTTGAAAAACCGCAGCTGTAAATTTATGTGTATGATGAACTACGACTTTCTTATGTTAAATACAAATAAGCCATTCAAGTGATGTGGGCAGGCTGTTGTAAACTCTATCGCCCTCAATGGTTAATTTCCATTTAATCGCTGGGTGATTAAAAGATGCGGGTTGAGTAAAACTGTAAGGATCACAGAGGACATTGATAATGAAGCCTGTAAAAAGCGGACTTGATTCCATTTCTAAATACCTCCGCACTAAAAAAGAAGTCGGCAGGAGGAAAATAGGACTTCTGGTAGACGGACCGAATATACTCCGAAAAGAGTTTGATGTAAATCTTGAGGAAATACGGGACGTTTTGAAGGACTACGGGAATATCAAGATCGGACGTGTTTTCCTGAACCAGTATGCCTCTGACAAGCTTGTTGAGGCTATTGAAAATCATGGACTTGAACCCATAATCTGTTCCAGTGACGTGGACGTGCGTCTTGCAGTTGAGGGCATGGAACTGGTCTACAATCCCAATATAGACACTCTTGCAATCGTAACCCGCGACGCGGATTTCAAACCGTTACTGAACAAAGCAAATGAGAATGGGAAAGAGACCATTATCTTCGGGGTTGAGCCCGGATTTTCCACGGCACTTAAGAACTCTGCAGATTATGTCATTATCATGGACAAAAACCATATGAGCGGTTATGATGAAGATGAAGAAGGGGAACTTGATTCCTCAGAACATGAAGAATGCCCCGAAGACGAGTCTGAAGAATCTATTGAAAAGACCTGATTTGCTATCTGATTCTTCTCTTTAAGGATACTCTCTCATATCAGGAATAATCCACGTCTACCCCAAGAATACTTTTTTTCCCAGCAGATACGTCCCTTGCTATCTCGGCACAGCCTATCGCAGCATGCCATTTTCCAAGGCTTGGGCAGTCCTGACTAAGGTGTCTGCGGATTTTTTTCTGTATATATTCCACTTCTCCTACTGACCCTGCAAGAAAGACGGCTCCGATAACTCCATACTCTTTCAGGAGAAGTTGCATTGAAACGATCTCCATGGCTGCAAAAAGGGCTATGGTATCAAGGGCGAGCAGGGCAGCTTCTTCCCCATTTTCGGCTGCATTAAGCAGTTCCTTCCTGTCTTTATAGAGGGACGTCTTCAGGACTCCTGCTTCCATGAATGCCTGATTCGCTGTCTGGAGCCCGTCATCAACATTCCTTATAGCCTGCAGGTCAAGAGGTCCGTGGTGAACTCCCGGAGCAAAAATGCAGGCATCGATTGCACCAACTACTTTTCCCAAAGCAACTGCAAGGGTTACAGTATTGGAGCTGATGTCTGAAACAACAAAGTCTTCGTAGCCCAAACACCGGATGTGGTATGCAATCCCCAGTTTTTCAGGGCTTGTGATATGGGAAAATACCTTCATTCTTGGGTCTACTTTACTTCTAGCGTGAAGACCAGGAATTGCTACTGCAGGAATTCCGGAGTTTCTAATGGCATCAAAGACTCTTGTGCCTCCTCCTGTCTTTTTTCCTGCTCCTTCCGTGCTCTGAAGCCCTCTTCCTTCAAGCTTCCTTATGTCTTTTATTTCGGAAAAACCATCCCCCATTGAGTAGGTCAGGGCAATCAAATCAATATCTTCAACTTTGATTCCAAACTCTTTTTCAATGGATTCCAGGATTTCTTTTTCTGACATTGCAGCAGCTTCGGCCCTATCAAGTTCAAATGTCTGAACCTTTTCACCTTCGATAAGTGCAAAACGCATTGCTGTTGTTCCGTGGTCAATTCCTATGAATGCCAAGTAATCTCTCCTATTACGCAAGGGCATTTTTTATGATTTCATTTAATTCATTCATGATTCTATCCCCCTCCTCAGCGGTACCGACTGTTGTCACCAGCCTAACTTCCTGAAAACTTCTGCCTTCTGAAAGCAATAGTCTCGGATTACCCCTGAAGTCAGCCCGCAGTACTTTTCCAGAAAGCTTTCCCCCTGCAACGCCTTTTACGGAAATTATGGATGGAATTACTTTTTTAATTTCAGGATGCTGGCTTACAAGCTTTATTAGTTTTTTTCCAGCTCTCCCTCCAATAATTGTAGTATGAGCCCCACCAAGTTTATTCTTTGAAGGGTTTTGAGCGTTTTCCTGTAAGCTGTCTTTATTCTCTGTCATTTAGTCAAACCGGCTGACTTTACTTTTTTGTCGGTGCAATCCATTTTTGCTTTGTATTCACTGCTTTTTATTCATTCTCAGAAAAGTTCTTCTCTATATATTCTTTTTATATTTATAATGTATATCTATTTACGAATTTGATGCGTAAAAATAATTCCTGGTAAAATACTTCAGGATTGATATGTGTCTCCTGCTTGCAAAAAAAGAGAATTCCAGATTCTCGGGCACAATTATAAAATGTATCACATAATGCGCCGTTTCTGGACTAATTCCCGGTATTTTAAAGCTGCTTTTCCGTAAACCCGGCGTTCAATCAAAATCAGATTTTTTCAAGTTCTTTCATGTTGATTAGCTTTATATTGTTCTCTTCCAGCGTTTTTACGGCTTTCTGGATATCGCTTACCCGGACAATAAGAAGGGCTTTCTGGTTTCTGGTAACAAAAGCATAGGCATAGTCAAGGTTAATATTAGCTTCTCCGAAAACCTCGGCAATCCGGGACATACTGCCAGGGACGTCTTCCATTTCGATTCCCAGAACGCTGGTTTCCGAAACCGTGAACCCACCATCATGGAGTATGCGGTGGGCATAATCCGACCTGTCCACAACCATGCGAATGATTCCGAAATCTCCTGATTCGGCAATGGTAAATGCCCTTATGTTTATGCCGGCATTCTTCAATTTATTTGCCACACTTGCAAGTCTGCCAGGTTTGTTTTCCGCAAAAAGGGAAATTTGTTTTATCACTTTGTCTTCCATTCCAGCACCCATGTCCTTTTATCCCATATTTCCTTTAGATTTATTCTTTTCTATCGAATTTATAAAACTTTAATTCTCTTCCTTTTCTTGCTTTTTCCGTTAATTCTTTTTCCGTTAATTCTTTTTCCTCTTACTTCTGTTCTCAATATTTTTCTCAGAATGAATATAAGTTTCTATCTTTATTTTAAGCTTACAGGTGTATTATTTTTACGATATCAAACTCTACCGGATTTTTAATAAAAGCTTAAAAAAGGGACTGAAAAAAGGAATACCGGAATTAGCAGTATTTTTAGATCTTATTACGGTATTCCTTTTTTCTTTCCGGAATATAAATTTCCTGGCTTTTTTAGATCTTCAAATTAAAGCTTTCAGATCTTCCTCTTATCTATGACTTTCTTTGATTTGCCTTCCGAACGCGGCAGAGTGCCGTGTTCAACAAGTTCCACTTCGACTGCAAGGTTAAGCACGCTCTTTAAAGCGCTTCCAATCTTCTTTTTAAGGGCCATCATATCCGACATCCTATCACTGAAGGCAGACTCATGCATCTCAATCTGTACCTTCATTGAGTCAAGTGGTCCTATTCTGTCCACAATTATCATGAAATGGTTCCCAACTTCGGGAATATTCATCAAAACCGACTCGACCTGACCAGGGAAGACATTTATACCGCGCACGATAATCATATCGTCCGAACGCCCGCTGATGCGTGTGATCCTTGGATGTGTCCTGCCGCATTTGCAGGGTTCAGAATGTTTTCTGGTTAGATCCCTTATTTTGTAGCGGATAAGGGGATTTGCTTCTTTTATAAGGGTGGTGATTACAAGTTCCCCAGTCTCTCCATCAGGGACAGGCTCTTCTGTATCGGGATCCAGTACTTCCACCAGGAACATGTCTGCCCATATATGGATGCCGCACTGTTCATTACATTCTGTAAAGAGGGGGCCGCTGAGTTCTGAAGTCCCGTAGATATCGTAGGCTTTAATGCCTGACTCATCTTCTATCCTTTTTTTGAGTTCCTCAGACCAGGGTTCGGCCCCGAAAAATCCCTTCTTTAATTTTGTGTCCTTCTGTATGCTGATGCCTTCTTTCCTGGCAGTTTCAATTATATGTAAGAAATAAGAAGGGGTGCAGGCTATAGCTGTCGAACCGAGGTCTTTCATAAGTTCAAGCTGGCGCTCTGTGTTTCCCGAACTTGTAGGGAGGACGGTTGCTCCAAGTTTTTCACTTCCATAATGGGTACCGAACCCGCCTGTAAAAAGTCCATACCCATAACTTACCTGAAGTATATCGTCTTTTCCCATACCAGCGGACCTGAAAGCTCTGGCAAGAGACTCTGCCCAGTTCTCAATGTCTTTGTGAGTGTACCCAACTACTGTCGGTTTTCCTGTAGTACCAGAGGACGCGTGGAATCGGGCAAGCTTTGAGTTCGGAACACAAAACATTCCGGTAGGGTAAGTATCTCTGAGATCCTGCTTATATGTAAAAGGTAATTTCCTGATATCTTTGAGAGTCTGGATATCTTCCGGGCGAACCCCATGTTCGTCAAATCTTTTCCTGTAAAAGGGAGAGTTCTCATACACATAATGTACAAGTTTTTTCAATTTTTCTTCCTGCAGCTTTCTCAAGTTATCCGCAGGCATTGTCTCTATTTCAGGATCCCAGTATTCTGGCATTTTTTCACGCTCTTTGTTTTTATTTTGAGCTCTTTTTGTTTCAGGCCGCAGCTCTCTCAGCCTTTTTTATGTATGTTTTTCATTTCATGCCACTTAAGGTCATGCTTAAGATGCTATTTTTTTCGTTCCGGCTTTTCGTTCCAGAAAGTTGAGACACTTTCGAGCGGATACAAACTTCCGGTAGATATGTTAATGGATAAAGGAAGATTAAGTTGAATTCTCATATAAATAATAGTTGTTGCCACTGGATAGAAAAATGATCTTCTTCAAATTTAATTAAAATAGACTGAAATATAGCCTAATAAAAAAATAGTAACTTTTGACAAGAAGAAAAGTTAAATTTATTTTTCCATCTTTTTCTATTTATTTGTTCATTATGATTTATTTATCAATCATCTTCATTGACTTCAATATCATCCTCGGAAATCTCTTTTGAACTTGTTCCGAGGGAAGCCTCAAGGATATTTTTTGTCATTTCCCTGCATTTATGGAGCACATCTTCCATATTGGCAATTATATCTATTCCTGCAGCTCCTGAATGCCCGCCTCCGGTGCCGTTATATTCGTTACTTATGTCTTCCATCAACTGGCCAAGGTTGACTCCTGCATTCACAGCGTCGCGTTTTGCCCTTGCACTTACTCTTACACTTTCTCCTTTTGTAGTACCAACGAAAGCCACATCAGCCCCTATGTTTGTCAGCATGGAAGAGGCAGAGCCTCCAAAAGAACTCACATGAGAAGAAGCTATAAGCATATCTCCTACCCTGTCGAGTTTAACTCTGCTCGCTGCCTTCAGTATAGCTATGCGCATTGAGATATCCTGAGGGGTGGAAGCCATCAGGTCAAGTACTTCTCCATACTCAACTCCGCTGGCCTCAATTATTTTTGCCACTGTCCGGAAAGTATCGACCGTTGCGTGCTTGAAGTGCCCAGTATCAGTCACAATCCCTGTAAGCATTCCAATTCCCATCCTGCGGTTAATCGGCGCTTCCATGACTTTCAGGATATCGTAAACTATCTCTACAGTCGAAGTCGTGTTCCTGTGCAGGTAAAATTCTGCATCTTCGGTAAGGGCAGTAGTGGTATGGTGGTCAATTACACAGTAACTTGTCAGCTCTATGTCGTTTAGCTGTGCTTTTGTAGAGGTATCAACAACGACTACAAAACCGTAATTTGCAGGATCTGGCTTATCCACTACTTCAATTCCGAGCCTGTCGATCAGAAGGGATGCTACACGGTTACATCCATCTACGAGTCCAATGCTTCCCCCTAAAGCTTCAGAAAGAGCAAAAGCACTGCTAACGGCATCCGGATCTGCATTCCTATGACACAAATACAGAATGTTTCGATAGTCACGGAGCCGGTTAAAAAACTCCACTTCATCAACTTGCATTGTCCACTCTGGTTACCGTTTTTTATAAATTTCGAAAATCCCGAAACTCCAGGATTTCGGCACATTCTCCGTTACAACTCTAGTGTCATGGCAATTTTAATTTTTGCATATTGTTTTCGGTATTATACCTTCAAAGCATAAGGGTTCAGAGCTTAATAGGTGATCAATAATTAAACGTTCTTGACACTAGTTCTTTGCTGTATCCGATTTACGTAAAAATTAAAAAGTTATTGCGCTCTGGGTCCGAGAGCCTGCTGGATCTGCTCCTGAAGCTGTTTGAAGCGGGTAGTGAGTCTTTCTTCCTGCCTGGAAATAGACTGATGCCTGAGAGAAAGAGTTTCTTCTCTATCTTTAAGTTTCGAAACCGCCTCCTCTTTACTTGTTTTTATGACCAGTTCTCCGACGTTGCGGTAAATCACTGCGTCGTCAGCCAGTCTATCCAATTCATCAAGAGCCATTTTTGACTCCTTTTGCATAGCTTCAATCTGAGATTTTTGCATGGCCAGAGCCTGAACCTGCTGCTGTACCTGCTGAAGCTGTGCTATCTGGTTCTGGATTTGAGGAGGTAATTCTGAAGTCATATAATTTTCACCTGAGTCTCAATAAACCTGAAGGGATTTTAATGTTTCTGTCCTTACAGCTTCCGAAAATTCCCCTCTATCACAGAAAGAGATTAATAGCGCCTGCCAAAAACTCAAACAACAAGTTTAACTTAAAAATTGACATTCAAACAATTCAATTAATATAAAAGACCTGATGTAAAAAAATGTATTCACAACATTGACTATTTCCAGAAGATTTGCGTTTAAACCTGTTATTCGTGTTTAAACCTGTTATTCGTGTTTAAACCTGTTTATATCCATAATAAATCTTTTAGCAAAGGATATTCATAAATGAGTATTTAAAATAACTGGACATTTATTATATATTATATTAAACAGATTAATTAGCGAATAGGTTCAGAAAGCCAAACTAAAATAGCATCCACGGGATTAGCCTGTGGTCTTCAGATTGACATTAGAGATTAAAACAAGATTCAGGGGATTTCTTATATGGAAAAAAATACTGAAAATGGCGGAAAGCTTGAAGAAATAAAATGTCTTCTCGAAAAATTCACAAATGCACATGGAATTTCCGGTTTTGAAGGTGAGGTACGGGAGCTGCTTGAAAAAGAGCTTGAGCCCTATGTTGACAGTATGAAAAAGGACACTATGGGGAACCTTATTGCTGTTAAAGAGGGAAAAGGGCCTTCTGTAATGCTGGCTGCCCATATGGACGAAATAGGGTTAATGGTCAGGTATATTGATGAAAATGGGTTCCTGCGCTTTGTCGGGATTGGGGGATGGTTTGACCAGACTCTTCTGAACCAGAGAGTTATAGTACACGGAAAAAAGGGCCCTATTTACGGAGTTATAGGTTCCAAGCCTCCTCATGTGATGAAAGATGAGGACAGAAAAAAACCCTTGAAACTTGAGGATATGTTTATTGATATCGGAGCAAAGGACCGGGAGGACGCCGAAAACCTTGGTATCGAAATAGGAACCCCGGTTTCAACTGACCAGGAATTCATGCCCCTGGCAAATGCTAAGGTTACCTCCAAGGCTTTTGATAACCGCGCAGGAGTTGTAATCCTCCTTGAGGTCATGAAACGGCTCCATGAACGTAAAGTCGAAGCAAATGTCTATGCTGTGGGTACGGTTCAGGAAGAAGTGGGGCTTAAAGGGGCAAAAACCTGTGCTTTTGGGATCTATCCGGATGCCGCCCTTGCACTTGATACTACTATCTCTGGAGATCATCCAGGAATCAACAAGACTGATTCAACCCTGGAACTGGGAAAAGGTCCCGTAATAACTGTAGTAGACGCATCAGGAAGGGGGCTCATAGCCCATCCCCAGATTCTCAAATGGCTCAGGGAAACAGCTGATAAAAATGAGATCCCTTATCAGTTGGGTGTAGGTTCTGGCGGTACCACGGATGCTACATCAATCCACCTAACAAAGGAAGGAATTCCTACAGGTACGGTTAGCATAGCTACACGTTATATTCACTCTCCTGTAGAAGTTCTGGATATGGCAGATGTAGAAGCTTGCATTTCCCTCATTGTAAGTGCAATAGAAAATGTAAAAGAGTACTTCTAAGGCTCTTGCAGCACCCGAATTGCGATTCGGGAGCCCGCCGTCCTTTTCGCTGCGCTCAAGAGGACTAATTTATGGTTAAAAAATGAGCTGAGCTCAAAAGGGAAAATTTTAGGTTTCTCACCTTTGAGTATAAAGCCATATTTTTTGTCAAGTCTACCAAGGTAAACTGACACTTTACGACCCTTCTTGATTTTTTTGTCATATCTACTCGTAGAGCGATAAACATAATGACAGTCGCCTCGAACTTTAATTTCAAGACATTTTTCTCCAGCTTTACGCTGATCTTCAAGCCAGTCTTTTGCCCAGGTTTCCATATTCTATATTGTATAGGGAATATAGTATAAGTAAATTTCTATTTGAAATGATTCGATTGAAGTTTAAAAAAAGAAAAAATAAACAAATTCTAGGATATAGTCCCTATAATTAAGTGGAGTTAAGGGTGCAAATATCTCTCAGTAGTTTTGAGTGAATTTATGATGAATTGAGTAAAATTTATATCTGAAGGTGGGGAATTTTAAACCGGCCAAAATGGGGAAAATTAAACCGGCGTTGACACCGTTGAGAGTGTGGTCGGAAGATAGCATTTATGGAGCTATTATCCTTGGATTTATCGCTCAATTATTCATATCGCTGATGCGATATGAATTTGAAGAGCTAAAACACGTATCTACAAAATTCATTAAAAAAAGCTTGAAGAAATTGACACTTACAATCAAGTTCAAGATAAATGGAGTAAACAAGTATATTTTTGCGAATTTTGAAAGGACCAACAGCTTGATTGTAGCAAATTTATATGAAATTATATAGCATATGTAACAAATTTTTATAAATTTTAAAGATTTGTCAAGTCCAGTTGGGACAAAAAAGAAGGAAAATATCAGTACCAATTAGTGGGTACTGTCAAACTTAGGTTAAATGAAAAATTTAAAGCCCGAGCACTTCATAAATCAATTTCATAGCTTTCTTTTCACCCTCGCCCCCGCATCTGGAAGCAAGGCTCTCGTAATGAATTATCCATTCGAGGTATTTTTTGTCTCCTGTAAGCTGATAGCGGGTTGCATGGACTGCAGCCTCGAGCACGGCATTGAAACCTCGATTGGGGGCTGGAATCGCCCTCCTGTTCGCCTCACAAAAGCCCGCCCCAAGAGGAATGAGGTCGGATACTACAGTCTCTTCCATATTCTTGATGTCGGTGCACCTGAAAGCCACCCAGGAAATGGCCGATTTCAAGACAGGAAACTTTTTCCCACCAATGTCCACAAAATTGAATTCGGTAGATTCGATATCAAAGAAGGTGGAACGTACAAGGAGCAGGGGGTCGTATACCACGTTTGCTACAAGGAACCCCTCCCTGACCAGGTTTTCCCCGGTATGGCTGCCTTTGAAAATACGGACAAAGGTCTTCTGGTTTTTCCTGATAATTCCGATAGGGGCCGCATTGGGGGCATCAAGCCCGGTACTTACGATTGTCTCAGAAATACCTTCCAGAATCCCGTATTCTGAGAGGTCGATATCTGGTTTACAGCTATCTCCGGATTCATCAATTTTCTTCAAAAACGTAGTCCTCCAAGAAGGGCAATAAAAAGCCCTGCAATAATGATATCAGCCGTAGAGCCCGGATTGATCCTTTTTTCCAGAAGCTCGGAATCAAATTCCTGTATTTCAGGCAGGATGAAAACAAAATCATTTGCGGTCTTCCCTGAAGTTTCCCAGTCTGAAAGAATCTTGCCTGCTCTGGAAGAGACATAATCAGCAGTTTCTGCATCAAACTTGGTCTGGATAAAAGTATCCCTATGCATTGAAAGCAGTTTCAGAAAAGTGTATACTACAGCCTCATTGATTCCTGTGCCCGAGCAGATTGAACCTGTCAAAGCTTCTGCACCGTAGTTTCGTGCATGCATGAACCCAAGAATGCTTTTTGCGCACTCAAGGCAGAGCCTGAAACCTGAGACCCACTCATTTGCGATCAGGTCATAGTCCCTGGCAATATCCATAAGGGTGTAAAGAGTAATATTCTGTTTTCTTAGATCTGCAGTTGATCCGGGGTCTTTAAGGTCAAACTCGTCCACGCTGTTTACCCTGACTCCTGCATGGCCAAAAGCCCTGTAAAAATCAACAGCATCTTCACAGTCCGTTGAGCGGACAAAAGAATGGGCACGGGAAGCAAGTTCCTCATATTCTCCGATTTCAAGCCTGAAACCTTCTTTTCCGCTGCTGGACTGTTCCCTTGAAAGTTCGCCTGCAGCCATTGACAGAGGGATCAGGAGTAAAAAAGCCCCAAAATGTGTGTTTCCTCCCTGCTGCCAGGCAGAGCTTTCGTAAACTGCACTCCTGAGAAGCGCACCTATCCTTTCTCTGTTCTTTGCAGCAAGCTCAAGGACAGGGTAGACGGCAACCGAAGAGGCAAGAAAATGCTCAAAACAGGTATCAGGATAATTATGTTCTCTATCAACATTTCCTGGTTTAGGAGAAGCTGAGACCTCAAGCAGCATAGCAAGCTGTGCACAGCGCGCGATCAGGCTTGGGGTAAGAGATTCCCCTACATGTGTATGACAGGAAAAGACAGTGTTATTGGGATTCATTTACAGGAATCCTGGCGTGGTCAAGGACATGTTTTGCCAGCTTTTCTTTAAGCTTCATGTACTCTGAGTCAGAGAGACCTATCGAGTGCAGTACACCGTCCCTGATCCAGCAGGGCTTTGTAATCTTACAGCACCAGACAAGGCTGCCAAAACATGTATCCTCTCCATACTCAAGCATGGTGCCTCTGGCAAACTCCATTTTTGTCCGGGTGAACTCTTCTGCAGTATATCCCAGCTTTTTATATTTCCCATGTACAGGGCAGTGTTTTACCGGTAGGCAGCAGAAAGCCAGAGCTCTGAAGTCCCCCTCACTGCAAACATGTTTGGGAGCATTATACCAGCCTATTGACCCCTGATACATAGTGGCACATTCTACGAGTTCCTTTATGAGATTGGGGTTTTCCATAGCCCCTCTTGCAACAGAGACCATGTCAGCTCCCCTGGAAAACATATCCTTTGCAGCGTCAAAATCAGTAACCGAGTTGTTGCCTATAATAAAGAGCCTTGTAGCGTCCCTGTAATTTGAAATTGCATCAAGGTCCGCTCCAAACCCCTCAAGCATGGCATCCACATGGATAATATCAGCTCCGGCTTTATCAATAAGCCTGGCAAGTTCGACATCATTTACTACATTTGCCCGTACCTTTACAGAAAGCACGACCCCGGTTTTTTTTATTGCCGTTATCCAGGCAGAGAGCCTTGGAAAGTCACGCAGAAGGGCTTCTCCTAGACCCGTTTTAAGCATTTCAGGTTGCTTGCAGTGAGCGTTTAATTCAAGAATTGCCCCTTCTTCCTTTACAAGCTTTGCAGCTTCAATCAGGGGTTCAAGGGTGGTGCTTCTGACGTTTACAGCAACCGCAGTTCCAGAGTTTACCGCCCGAATTTCCCTTTTTATAAGCTCCAGAGGTTCATCGGAAATGAACTCTTTCCTGCCCCTAGATGCAAGGTCTGATGCAACTTCCATAGATCCTTTATCAAGGTTGAAGGCTCCAAGTACTACGAGCCCAGCATCAACTGCATACTGGTTGGCAAAAGCGCTGTCAACAATTCCGGCCATTGGCGCCAGTGCAATAGGGTTTCTAAATCGGACATAACCTGCATGCAAATCAAATAGACAATCACTCATGTTTTACCTCTTAAAAATAAGCATGGAAACTGAACACAAAGTGATAGTAATAGTTAGATATTAAACTAACGAATCTTTTCAAGCTTACGATACTTTTGCAAAGAATTTACGGGAATGGAAAGTCCAGATTGATTTTGTAATAAAAATGCATATATCAGGCTGTCTTAAAACTCAAAGCATTTCTACAATTGGATAATGAGATACATTAACTTTAAAAATAAGCCCACTTAAAATAGAGAAATTCAGGCATAAATTAACCTTATAGTAGAAAAAATTGACACA
>JASGVX010000004.1 GCA_030054735.1 Methanobacteriota archaeon
TCAGGGCAGTCTTTGTTCCAGCAAAAAAATTGTGAAAAATCGATTTCAGAAGTAATTATGATGCCTCCAAATAATAATAGATTCAAGATTATATAAAACTATGTCTATGATTTGGGGACACGACCCAGAATCTTATTGATAATTAACTGAATGTTATATGGTCTATTTCTTTTTCATTATAATTTTGTTTTAAAAGAGTTTGCGTTCCCATCTAAAATACTTGGAAGTTCCGAAAGGCGTTTTAAAAATATAATTTTCTAAGTTTTTAGTTTGGGAAGAGGTTTGAGTTATTTGACTTGTGGGTTGAGATTTTTTAATTTAATGTGGGGTAGATCTTTTGAAGTAGGTGTTCTTTGCTAGTGGGTGTTCAATTGATGAGAACGCAATTTATACTATGCTTTTGGGGTATATATTATTTTCAAAGAATAATCTCTATCTATCCATATAATCATTAGCACATCAGGATAATTGCGGATTTATAATCTAAACGGCTTTCCGCAGATGTCCTTCTATTTTTTACAATTTCTCATGATATCTTTTTTCTGAGAACCTTTTATTAAACTATTGAGATAAGCCCCTTGCTTTTATGGTTGCAAAAAAATCACAGAAATTAAGCTTTTCATAAAAGTGTTGGACGGCAAGAATAGATCCGATAGAAACACATATATTCTTGTTAGGAATTGTAGGGAGAGCTCTTTGTTTTGTGATGTTCATGTGACCGAAATATACAAAAAAAGAGCACTTATATGGGTCTAACTGTCAAAGTCAGGATATAAATCAATATTGGTGATTTAGTGAGGAATTTCAATCATCTAAAAATGTTTATTTTCACATTGTTCATGTTAAATTATCTGTGGATAGGAGGAGCGTACGCGTCTCCTGACACCGGCAACTCAAAAGTAACTGAGAATATTAATCAGGGAAGCATTGTCCTGTTCTCACAGAATTATTCTGAAGCAAACAACCTTCCAGCTAATGTCTTTATCGCAAAAGTTCATAGAGAAGAGGTTTACGATAAATTATATTCAAGTATATATGCAACAGTAAACTCAGATATATGCTTAAATACCACTTCAAACACACTGAAGTATACAAATATAAGAGATTCTCCTCTAATCCCATTATGTTTACTTCCTTATATTGATATTATTTCCTGTTTTGTAATAAATGAGTACCTGGGTCACTTTAGAGGCAATCTGGATATTTTTACATTTTGCAAGTGTACTTCTGTCCCTATAATTCATTATCTTGAGGAACCAAGGCAGGCGGGAGCTCTGTACATATGCAACCTGAAACCAATGGTAAAATGTGCCTATGAAGTTTCAATGGATTTAAACACTGACGACCCTGAGAGTTTTGTTGAACTGGATAGCCCGGGCTCAAGACTGTTAATTCAAAATACCGAGAACCATACCCTGCTCAAAAGTTTTTATCGAAACCTGTATGGAGAAATCAAATATGAAGAACTGGTTCTTGGTGACGCGTCAGAAAAGATAAACTTCAAAATAATGTTTGACGGCTGTAACAAAACAAACACAATTTACACGCAGGACGGGAGCTCCATAGTTACCCCATTCTATAATCTTGATAGGCAAAAGCTGCCATATGTCGATTTTTCAAACGGATATATTAAATTCACATCTTTTATACTTGGAGAAGGGACCCGCCTTGATGTTAATATATACAGTGTAAACCAGACCGCGGACAGAAAAATCATAACCTCAATCGGAGATAATAAGATGCTCCCGTTCGGACTTGATGGACCGATGAATAAAACCAAAGAAGGCATTGACTACCTGAAGAGTAAAGGGTATAGAGGTACGCTGTGGTTTGATAAGGGGCTGATTGAGAAATCCAATGAAACACATGTTGATCACCTTCGCAGCCTGGTTGCTAACGATTCCTGGGAAGTTGGCATACACTATACAAAGGAGTTAAACAGCCTTCCACTTGAAGAAGCATACAGAGTAATGGATGAGGAATACCAGTATGTGTATGAAAAAATCGGTAGAAAACCAACAAGCTTGTGCTGCCTGAGAAACCGAGATAACCTTACACACGCGACTTATGGATATGAAAACCTGGGAATGACATGGAGAAACGGAGATGCAGTAATTCACGCGGAAAGGGATGTAGGAAACCTCTACGACGATACATGGGAATGGTGGGAGCCAGCATCAAAAGCGGGCATGTCCTATCCGGTGTTTACCCATGAACTTGACGTGGATCCTGCAATAAAATACTCAATAAGCCGCTCAAAGTTCCTGGACTGGCTGGATAACTGTTATGCAAACAATATGTCTATAGTGTCATTTTATGAATACAACCAGATAAGCCGTAATACATATGATACAAGTTTCGAAAACCTGAAATACGATGAGAAACTGCTCTCATTCGATACACATACAAATGGTGCAGCTCTAATAAACGTAAACATAAATGCCGGAAACAGTACAGAGGTCTACGACACCACGCTCGAAAAGTACCTTGAATATAAAACCGAGCCGGATAACTCAATCACTTTCCGTGTTGAAGACGACCACACTTATATAGTGTATATAAATGGCATTGAATAATGTATGAAATTTAATGACTTTATAAGAAAGTTTAATTAACATAAAAGGCACGCAATAAGAAATCCAGGCACATTTTTTCGTGCCTTTCTGTGCCTTATGTGGCCACTTTTTTAGCGTTAAAGGTGGTTTGTGAAACCCTCGGAATGTCCCTATCCCTGACCTTCCTGGTTGCTGCCGGAGCCACTAACCTGGTCAAATTACTGACAGAATACAGGAGCTTACAGGGGGAATATAAATATAAAAAAAGGACGCAGTAAAAGCAGTTGATTGGATAGAACAGCACATCATGGAAAAGAGAAAGAAGCTCGGGATCTGAAACCCGGATTTCTGCTTTTTCCACTTCCTTTTTTATTTTTTTGAGAAAACTCGAGAAATCAGAGCTCAATTGATTCCCCGGGCTTCATAATAATTACTTTCGTATCAACTTTTGCTTCCACGGCTTTTCTGAACTCTTCAGGGTCCTGATTGATAACATCAAAGGTGTTATAGTGCATTGGTACAACAATATGAGGCCCTATCAGTTCCACGGCTTTTACGGCTTCCTTTATGCCCATGGTAAATCTGCTCCCTATTGGGAGGAATGCTATTTTGGGTTCATAAAGTTCTCCGATAAGCTGCATATCCCCGAAAACTCCAGTGTCACCTGCATAATAAATGGAACAACCGCCAATATTTATCACAAAACCAGCGGGGCTGCCTCCATCGAAACTGAAGCCGGAAGCATCAATTGAAGAAGAATGATGTGCCTGAGTCATGGTAAAGGTCACACCTTCCACTTCAATTGTGCCACCCTTATTCATGCCTTCAGCAAAGACACCTTTTGATTTTATATAATTTGCAACCTCATGGATAGAGATAATACGGCAGCCTGTCCGGGCTCCAATAGCGATAGTATCTCCCAGGTGGTCATGGTGCCCGTGGGTTACAGCTATTATGTCAGGGTCAAGGTCTTCAGGGGCGCACGGAGCGTTAGGGTTTCCAGAAATAAATGGGTCGATCAGGAGTTTTTTTTCGGCTTCTAGCAAAAAAGCAGAATGCCCAAGCCAGGTTATTTTTAAGTCAGCCATTTTTCATCCTCACGGTCATTCGTCTTTTGTTAATACGTAACGATACGTAATGTAATTTTCGATAATAATTGGATAGTTATTTTTGATAATGATTGGAGAGTTAGCATAAAATACAGGGATGAGTGGAATATAAGAAAATGGGGTAGCTCTGAAAGAAGGCATAATAAGGATAATGGCTGTAATAAAAGGTTATATTAATATGTGCCTTTTAGTTAAAGTCAGGTGAAAATGAAAATCAGCATTGTAATCCACGGACCCGAAGTTATAGATTCGGGAGAAGCGAAAATAGTTTTAGAAAAGCTCTCCCTCCTCGGCAAAGTAAAAGCAGAGCTTGGCGGAACCATGGGAAAGACAGCCGTCCTTGATGCCGGGCTTGAAAAAGTTATAGATATAACCAGGCATCTCAAGCCAAGTGTCTGCATAGAATCTTTTTCTGAAACAGCAGACCTTATTTGCCTGCTGAATAGAGGAAAAACTTTTGAAACCGGCAGGATCTTCGGATCAAAGGTTGCTTCTCGCCTGAAAGAGCCTGAAAAGAAGCCATTGATCCAGATTGAAAGCCCAGGCTGCTCCTTTGGGAAGCTCATACCTCTGAACAAAAAAGCTGAAAAGTGTATTGAAAAACTCTCCAAATTACTTGGGCTTCCTGTCGAAACTCCTCTGCCCTTCCACAATTCTATTTGCCTGACAAACAACCCCAAAACCGGCAAAACCCGGATTATCCGCGAGATCTCAGGAGTTCTTCCCGGAGAAAATATCTTTGTAAACGGGGTTGTTATAGGAAAAGCCCTGTCTTCGGAAATAAGAATAATATCCGAAAACGGCTTCATTACTGCAATCAATGGTGGAGAAATAAAAGAACACGGGATTGAAAAGCTTCACAATTATGAAAAAAGAGACCCTGTTGACCTTGCAGGAGCATGGATAAAAAGCGGTGACATCCGGAGAATTGGCTCTTTTCTCCCTGAGGCCCGGAAACTAAGTGCCAGTGCCCGAAAATCAGGTCCTACTTTCCTGGCAGGGGCAGGAAATGTCGTGCCAGGAAAAGTTGTTCTTATAGACCACGACGCCGAAAATTCCTATGAACTGGCTGACGGTGCTGATCTTGCAGTTACAGTTGGAGACGACACAACAGCTATTGCAGGAGATATTCTTTACAGGCTTGGAATCCCAATAATTGGAATCATAGACGGGGACGGGGACAATATCACCTGTGGGACAAATACACTTCCGGGTTCTCTTATACTCAGACTGGAGCCGGGAAGAGATGATATAGTGGGGAGGAGAGTAAAGCAGAAGCTTTTGAAAGGACAAGATTCGGCTGTTTTTGAGAACCTGTTTGCCTTTAAAGAAGATGTGCTGAAACTGGCAGATCGGTCGATTGAGGCTATTTTTGAATATTGAGAATAAACAAAAGAGCTTCAGATTTGAAGAAGAAAGAAGATGAGAAAGAAAATATAAGAGAAAGCCAGAATGTAAAAGTTATAGTAAGCTACATTCGGAAGATCGACATTAAAAATCAGAACATGTTTCTAGATGTCGTTTTATGCTATCCCATAGCTAATTTTAGTATGAGGTATTATTAATTGATCATATATAAACCTAAAAGTTAGGTACAAATACTATGTATTATTTCAAAATCGCCATCAACAAAAATTATGAAAATTAAATGTCGACCTGCCGAAAGAAGGTATGACGCAATTTGTGGTATAGCTTCTTGTCGCACCTGTGGAAAGTCAGATAATCCTTGAAGAGCCTTAAAATTTCGAAACTTCCGAGTTCCTGAAATGCTTTGATTCTTTTTAGCAAACCGCAGTAAAAAACACTACAACACTAATTAATACTACAATACTATTTTTGCAATTAAGTTCCCGGAAATGGATTTTCTGGGAATTTTTCAGTTTACTGATAACTCTCAGTTTACTGATAACTCTCAGTTTACGGATCTGAGAGAACTCTCAGTTTCTGATAACTCTCATTTTACGGATAACCCTCAGTTTGCTGAAAACTCACTGCCTTGATTCTAATTCTCGAATTTGAAATATTTTTACTGGCCGAAAAGCTGGTCCACAAACCATTCGGGTTCGAACTTTTTAAGGTCTTCGTAGCCCTGCCCTACTCCAAAGAAGAGTATAGGCTTGCCCGTAATGTAAGCAATGGATATGGCAGCTCCTCCTTTAGAGTCTGCATCAATTTTTGTCAGGATCGACCCGTCAATGGGGACAGCATCATTAAACTGAGCAGCTCTTTCTACAGCATCGTTTCCGGCTACTGCTTCATCCACGAAGATAATGAGGTCCGGAGAGCTTACCCTGCAGATCTTTTCCATCTGGGCCATGAGGTTCATATTTGTATGCATGCGGCCTGCTGTATCAGAAAGCACAAAATCGATTTTATGCGCTTTTGCATACTGGACAGCATCATAAATAACTGCTGCAGGGTCGGCTCCTGCCTGATGCTTGATCATCTTTACCCCAAGCCTGTTTGCATGAATCCCCAGCTGGTCAATTGCGCCTGCTCTGAACGTGTCTCCAGCAGCAAGCACCACGGAATAACCTGACTTAAGCAGTCTGTGTGTCATCTTTGAAATAGAAGTCGTTTTTCCGGTTCCGTTAATCCCGACAAAAACAATATGGACTGGTCTTTGTATCTTCTTGACATATTCATCAAAATCAAATGTATTGGCAGATACGACATCAAGAATTGCTTTCTTCAGGGCTGCTTCAACTATATCTTCTGTATCGCTCCCGATACGTTTTGTCGTGCCTGTAAGCTGGTTCTTCACGGACTCAACAATTGCCTCTGAGACTGATACCGCAAGGTCGCTTTCCAGGAGGCCCATTTCGAGTTCCCACAGAGGCTCTTCCAGGTCTTTTGCATCCAGGTATACTTCCCTGTTAAACACGAGGGCTTTAGCTTTCTGAGTGAACCCGACTTTCGGAGCAATCTTTTTGAAAAAAGATTTTTTCTCTTCGGGGGGCTTTTCTTCCTCTTTTTCTGCTGCTTTCTTCTCTGCTGCCTTCTTCTCTGCTGCCTTCTTTCTCTCTTCAACCTTTTTCCTGTATTCAGTTTTCTTCAGATCGTCTAACGAAATACTGACCTCAGAATCAGTTCCCTTTTCAGGACTTTCTTCTTTCAGAGCAGCCTCAGTGGTCTCTTCCCCAATAATGGGTTCGATTTTTTCTTCAAGGCTTTCTTCGCTTTCAGGCACTTGCTCAATGATTACTGGTTCGACTTCCACTGCCTTTTCATCAATCGTTTTGCCGAATGCCTTCTTAAAACTCACAAGTTTTTCTTTAAATTTATTGAACACAGGATCCATCCCGAAAAGATCAGTAAAAATAGCTAATTGAAGTTGACGAATAATTGAAATTAGTGAGTTAGAGTTAAAGTTAATGAACTAATTAAAGCCAATTAACTAATTAAAGTTAATCATTATTCGATCATAAAATGCGTTTTCCGGATTCTTAGAGTCCGTTACCTTTTCCTGAGCCAGGGCTTATATCATTCCTGGCCAGGAGGTTGAAGTTTTGCAGCTTCTGTTTCAAGGGCCTGCATTCCCTGTGCAAGTTTAGTCAGTGAAGCATTCATCTGCTCAAGGATTTTTGTAAGCTGTTCTTTACGGCGGTCAAGAGTCTCTAGAGCTCCTTTTGCAGTTTCTTCCGCACTGAAACCTGCTCCGAGATTGACAACCACTTTATCAGGATTTTTGACTTCAGCATAAACGTAAGAACCAAAACCTACCGGTACCATAGTTTCCGCAGTTTTGCCTGCTTCTGCAGCTGTTTTCAGTTCATTTATTGTCACAATTGCCTGATCGCAGCTGGCAATGGAAGCCTGTATCATGCCCATTTCCTGCCTGAGAACTTCAGCCTGCCTCTGGAATTCCTGATGCCGGACTGCCAGATTCCTGAATTCTTCACTGACATCTGCCATATCCTTCACTCCTCAACTACACTTTCGATGTGGATCTGGCTTCTTTTAACGCTGTGCTTGCTGCCGAAGATCGAGTATATCTTATCGGTTGCATTCTTTTCATTCTGGCTTTCGACCTTCTTTGTGAAGTTTTCCCAGAAATTTCCTGCTTTAAATTTACCTTTAACAATAAAACTCTTCATCATTACCACTCTCTTGCTGTAACGTTGTTCTTGAACAGATAGATGATATGATGCTCA
Organism: Methanobacteriota archaeon; assembly: GCA_030054735.1. Classification (GTDB taxonomy): domain Archaea; phylum Halobacteriota; class Methanosarcinia; order Methanosarcinales; family Methanosarcinaceae; genus Methanosarcina. The sequence continues at coordinate 7,819 of JASGVX010000004.1, forward strand.
CTCAAGGAACCCGAGGGCTTCTTCAATTCTCCCGAGTTCTGGCCCTGTTGTATCAGAGCCTGCTACAAAGTTCTTTGAATTCGCTAACAAGCCTGAACCAAGCATCTGGGTCCCGAAGTTAGTGGTCCCTATGTTTACTGGAAACCCGAAGATCTCTTCCAGAGTTTCTCTTTCCGAAACTGTCACTTTAGGGTGTACAAGAAGCCCTTTATTTGTAACGACTCCTGCCATTCCTACATTTTTAATGCCGGCAATTGTTCCCCTGTAAACGTCCACCTTAAGGGTCCTGGAAATGGCTTCCAGGGCTCGGTCTGAGAGCTCGGGATGCACAAGGGCTGCTGAATCGTTTGTAAGCACAATGTTCCCAACCGCATTCAGCCTGTCCGGAAGGATGCCTGCAGTGACGCCTAAGACTTTCTGCATCTCTTCAACATCTGACCCGTATGGGAACAAAAACCCGTTTGAGTTGCCCCTTGAAAGTGCTCCCACTACAGTGCTTCCATTTATAAGAGTCTCAATTACTCTTACATCCAGAACCTCTTCGAGTACAGTGCAGACCTCTGGTTTTGTCTGAGGAGGAAGAAGAAAAATATCTTCGGTACAGGTTGCAAAAACCCCTATGATAGAGGTTTCGTAGATATCCACTGTTCGAATCATACTATTTCTTTTTCGCTTTATCTGGTACATTTACTGGGCAAGTTCTGCCTGTACTTCACCATCTGCGAATTTCACAGCCCTTACCCGGATTGAGAGAGGCGGCTTTTCACAGCCTTTTTCCCAGAGGCGTTCATTGATGGATTTGTCCAGCTTAACCTGCTTAGATTCAGTCTTCATGTGCCTTACGAGAAAACCCCTTACTTCTTTAATTGCCCTGCCGGCTCTTTTCCATGAAGGTACATTCCTTACCTCTCTTAGGGGAATTGTGTATATTTGTTCTTTTACCATGTCGTCTGCCATTATTCCCACCTTCCTCGCTTATTTCACATCCAGGCTTCTTCTTCTCCAGTGCCTGCGCTTGGGATGATTCACTACCTTCCGGTTAGTTTTAACAATAGCCCACACCGGGACTCGCGAATTCTGCATGTGCGCCTTTGCCAGACGCTTCTTCTGTCCTTTCATATTATGACTCAAGTGGATCACACCTGTTGGCCTGTAAGTAATTCTAATTCTGTTAATTTATAGCTGTATTCGGTAATTAGCTGATTATGATTTCAACCCTTATAATTGCCCATGATGAATTAACGGCTGGTCTAGAAACCATTCCTGTAAACTCTATGATAGTATTATAGTTAATCTGCAGCAGTAGGGGTTGAATATAACTCGATTCTATAAATCTTTATTCCAGAATTTTCCCTTCAGGGAAGTCTCCGGTTTTTAAACACATCTGCTTCTTTTTTCAGGGAAATTTCTTCCTTGAAAGTACATGGGACTGGAAATGAACAGGAAATAACTCCTTGACTTTTTCCTCTCCCTGCCTCTGCCGGATTAATTCCCTGAGTTCTGTTTCGTAATCAGCTTTCTGAGTATTCTCACTCGGGCCCTCTTCAATATTCAGGTAACATCCGACAAGGGAATCCACAACTTTTTTGCCATATCCTTTTAGAGGGCAAAAATAATGAACTCCCAGCCGGTCTTCAATGCTCCTTATCTGTGAGATTGAAAGCACCGGGACTCTGTCATCCCGCCTGGTCCCGTCGGCAACCATTTTAACTGCCGGGTCCATAGCAAGAGTTTCGACAGCTCTTTCGTGAATATAATTTATTGCGCTTTTCGGGAATCCGTCTCTCTGCAGCAGTTCATATGCTTTTTCCAGGATTTCTCTATCAAGAGTAAGGGTCCTGTGAGGAAAATGTAACTCTTTTGCAGTTTTTGCTGCTATTTCCCCTGTAGGAAGTAATCCAAAGTTACAGGTTACGAGTTCGACCTCGAAAAACGGTTCCAGTAAAAGGGCAGAAAGCGAACTGTCCTTACCTCCACTAAAGAGGACCGAGACTTTCATTGTGCTTAAATCCGAGTTATGGACGTCTTGCGTTTCTTTGGCTGCATCCGCATAAGAAGTGTTTTAAGCTGCTCATCATCTATTTGAGACTGGAGCCTCCCGCTCTGTGCAAGCGAAATCAGCTGTATCTCAAGCTGTTCTCCGAGAGCAGGACGCGACATCTTCAGGGTTGTCAGGCGCTCCCTTGCTTCAGGAGTCAGGATCTGCCTCAATATAGCCTGTTTCTGAGCTTCCATTTCAGCTCTTGCCTGCTCCTGTTGATAGGCTGCCTGAATATCAGGCTGTTGCTGTGCCTGCTGCCTCTGTATCTCTGCAAGTCGTCTTTTTCTGATTTCTTCGAGTTCGTCATCCATATTAGACATGGCAATCACCGAAAAAACCGGTTTTCTGGAATATTTTTAGTAATACATAAAAGGGAGTCCGGATTTTCAAGTCCCTTTCCGAAGGATTTTTCATCTCAGTATTTTGCAAGTTCTGGAATTTTCTCAAGCAGCTCCTGTTTAAGTTCATGTGCTGCATTATCCATCATGGAACGTCCTTTTGCAGATACTGTTCTTCCGTCCTTCACTTTCTGCAGGAAACCCGCAGCTTCAAGCTGCTGAACTGACTTTCTTGCAATAGAACCACTACCCTTTGCCTTATGGAAAGGCTGGGAGCCGTTGTCCTTCTTTCCTCCGTAGACAGATCTAAGCCTCTCTATCCCGATCGGCCCATCAGTATAGATCTTTCTCAGGACTGCTGCGCACCTGATGTACCACCAGTCATCATTGATTGGGGGTAGTTCTTTGTGGACCCCGGTTTTTACGTTCTTTGCCCATTCAGGGGGAACGATCTTTTCATTTTCCTTAAGAATACCTGCAAGCTTTTCAATCATATCCATTGCAGGGACATCAAATACTGTTGTCATGTAACCTCCTCATTCGAATTAATTTTTTGCAGGTTCGGGCGATAGCGCCGATTCTTCCCCCCGAATCTGTCAGGAATGTAATTCTTATTCTCGAAAAGAGGTAACTCTTTATGCTCTTCCGAGATGTCCATTGCTGGTTTTTAAGCTGGCTGCGGACTCTTAAAATTTGGGCCGGAAAGCCCGATAATGCCGGTTAATATGAAGTTAGTCTTAACTGGGGAATGGAGTTGATAAATTTATTGGTTAATATATACATTTTTCGCTAATCTGCTGGGCAGGCTTACTAAATGTTAGTCCTCTTTTTTAAATGTTTGTGCTCTTCCCGGTCCTACAGAGATATAATTGATAGGGACTTTCATAAGCTCTTCCAGCCTCTCAACATAATTTCTGGCATTTTTTGGGAGCTCATTATAAGCTTTGACTTCTGTAAGGTCTTCTTTCCATCCTGGAAGGTCTTCATACACAGGACTGCATTCCTGGAGCTCTTCGGTAAGTACCGGTGGATAGTCCAGGCTTTTTCCTTTATATTTATATCCTACACAGATCCTGAGGGGGTCAAGCCCTGTAAGTACGTCAAGTTTGGTAAGGGAAATTTCCGTATATCCGTTGAGAGCAATAGCTTTTTTAAGGAGTGGAAGGTCGAACCAGCCGCATCTTCTGCCTCTGCCTGTAGTTGTTCCGAACTCTCCCCCGGCTTTCTGTATCCTTTCTCCCAGCTCTCCGGTAAGCTCTGTCGGAAGTGGCCCTTCGCCAACTCTGGTTATATAAACTTTTACTATGGCAATGACATTGTCCACCCTTTTTGGTCCAACTCCGAGATTTGCACATGCAGAACCTGCAATTGTGGAAGAAGAGGTTACAAATTTCTGGGTCCCGTGTATAACGTCAAGGTGGGTGCCCTGAGCAGCTTCAGCCATTACGTTTTTCCCTTCGTCGAGAGCCTGGTTGATTTCCCTCGAAACATCTGTAACATAAGCAGCAAACTGTTTTCCCAGTTCCAGGTATCTTTTTATTAGTGCCGGGTCTCTGACGATCTTCGGGTCTCCACCCATTGCCTCTATCTCTTTTTCTTTCTGGGGAGCAAGTTCTTCGAGCCTTGCAAGGAAGTGTTCCCTGTCCACAAGTTCAGCCATGCGAATCTCGTCTCTTGCTACCTTATCAATATAGGCATAGCCGATTCCGCGTTTTGTGGTCCCAATCTTAGTTTCCCTTACAGCTTCTTTAAGCCCGTCAAGCTCTATGTGGTAGGGCATTATAATACTGGTTTTTGCATCCACTCCGAGCTTTTCTGCATTGACCTTTATTCCGTGTTTTTCGAACATTTCGATTTCTTCGGCTAAAACCTCAGGGTTAAGGACAACTCCAGGCCCGATCAGGACCCTGGCATCAAGCAGAATGCCTGAAGGTATCAAGTGCAGTTTGTACACCTCATCTCCTGCCTTGACCGTGTGACCCGCGTTGTTCCCTCCCTGGAAGCGGGCAACAATATCATAGTCTTTTGCAAGAAGGTCGACAATCTTGCCTTTTCCTTCGTCACCGAATTGCGCGCCTGTGATTATCGTAAACATAAAGCCCTGATTTGGGCTTAACCTTAATAAGGCTTTGTCCAGTTTATCTTTCTTTATTCGACAGGTATATGCATAATTTGGCATGAAAGTCCGCTATGAAAAAACTCGCCACGTACTCTCTTGTTCCTTTTTCCCACAATTGCGATAATTCCGCTAATTATTTAGGATTTACGCGGTTGAATTGAAAACAACGAGCGGAAGTGACTTAACTGTATAAACTCAAATAATGTTGACGAGCCCGCATGTGTCTGATTTTACATTTCAAGTGCGTAAGTCCTAATAATATATCAGGGAAATGAATAAGATCTCTGAATACCTTAAAGAAGAAACCGCAATAGATGTAGTAGAAAAATAACTAAAAGAATAAAAGTATTTGATATATAAAAATTATAAAATAGATAAATAATAGATTAAAACGGATAATACGCATATGAAATTCTTCGAATAACAGGCACAAAGAAATGAAAGTACCTGGAAGCACTTTCATGCTAAACTAAGAGATATGAAGATTTATATTGATGAGGAAAAATTTACAGGCTGCAGAGCTTACAAGCCTGCATGTCCTGAAGGCCCGAGGATTAATTCCATAGAAAAAACGGCAAACAGGTTTTTTGTAAAGGATCTATCTTACTGTCTGGCGTGCAGGATGTGTGAAGGGTCTGAATGGCAGACGCGATTATCCTTAAAATCTGATTTTAAAAAATGCATTCAGGATTGAGAAATTTGTCACTTAAAATTCGAGTAGTGCTTGTAGAACCAATGTACCAGGGAAATGTCGGGTCTGTTGCAAGAGCGATGAAAAACTTCGGATACTCCGATCTTGTTCTGGTAAACCCCTGCAAACTTGAAGGACAGGCAAGAGCAATGTCTTCTCACGCAAGGGACGTTCTCGAAGGAGCAAGAATTACCTCAACCCTTGATGAGGCCGTAAAAGGAGCAGACCTGCTCATAGGGACAACAGGAGTCTCAAGCCTGAAAACGGGAGAACATATCCGCCTTCCTCTTTATACAGTAAAAGAAGTAAAAGAAAAATTTAAGGAATACAGCGGCACTATCGCAGTCCTTTTCGGGCGTGAGGACAATGGTTTTAGTAATGACGAACTGAAAGGTTTTGATATGCTTATCACTGTCCCTACTTCGGAAATATATCCAATTATGAACCTTTCTCACGCCGTTGCAATTGTGCTTTACGAACTCTCGGAGCTTGAAGGAGGAAGCAAACCCCTTGCAGAGGGTTTTGACCTGCAGCTCCTTTATGGGCACCTGGATGAGCTGCTAGAGGAAATAGATTATCCGGCCCACAAAAAAGATAAAACTTCCCTGATGTTGAGGAGAATATTCGGAAGAGCAGGGCTTACTCCGAGAGAAGTCCAGACTCTAAGGGGCATAATAAGAAAAAGCGAGAGAAAAATGGGACTTGCACCAGAGGCAGAAACCCTGCAAAAAACGGAAAATTAAGAAAGCATAGAAAAGTTCATATGATAATAAGCATGACTTATCAGAACATATTATACGCTTTTTGACTTTTTTGAGGACAGTTTTCAAGAAGAAACAACCTGAGCAAAGATAGAAATTTTACATAAAAACAAATTTCTGAGAATGTTATGACTGAAACAAAAAGTAAGTGGGACGAAAAACTAAAGAGATTCTTTAAAGATTATTACTGGAATGAAATCCTTCAGCTGGCAAACGAATACCCTGACCAGCGAAGCCTTGACGTCGAATTCACAGATATAGAGAAATTTGACAGGGAGCTTTCAAAGGAATTTCTTGAGCACCCGGGAGAACTCATATCTGCAGCCGACGATGCCCTGAAAGAAATCGACCTGCCCGTTGAAAAGAGCATGGATCAGGCTCATGTAAGGGTTATGAAAATCCCCAATAGGGTTTCAATCAGGGAACTGAGAAGCAAACATCTTTCGCGCTTTGTTGCAATCGAAGGCATGATCAGAAAAGCAACAGAGGTCAGGCCAAGGATCACGAAAGCCGCCTTTCAGTGTCTCAGATGCGGGCACCTTACCATTGTGGAACAGAACAGCTTCAAGTTCGAAGAACCCTTTGCAGGCTGTGAAAATGAGACCTGCGGAAAGAAAGGACCTTTCAAGGTTTCAATTGAAGATTCAACCTTTATTGATGCTCAGAAACTTCAGATCCAGGAGTCTCCGGAAAACCTCAGGGGAGGCTCACAGCCACAGAGCCTTGAAGTGGACGCTGAAGATGACCTCACAGGAAATGTTACCCCCGGTGACCGTGTCATAATAAACGGAGTCCTGAAATCAAGGCAGCGCACTCTCAAAGATGGAAAATCCACTTTCTACGACCTTGTACTGGAAGCAAATTCCATTGAGCGCCTGGACAAAGATTATGATGAGATTGAGATAACTGCCGAAGACGAGAAACAGATCCTTGAACTTTCCCGTGACCCGGCAATTTATGATAAAATTATAGGGTCTATTGCACCTTCGATCTACGGATACGAAAATATCAAAGAAGCCATTGCGCTTCAGCTTTTTTCCGGAGTTGTGAAAACCCTTCCTGACGGCTCGAGAACAAGGGGCGATATCCACATTATTCTCGTAGGCGACCCCGGAATTGCAAAAAGTCAGCTGCTCCGTTATGTTGTTAAACTCTCTCCAAGAGGTGTCTTTACTTCAGGGAGAAGCGCGTCTGCAAGCGGTTTGACTGCAGCTGCAGTAAAAGACGACATGAGTGATGGCAGGTGGACAATAGAAGGTGGAGCCCTTGTAATGGCTGATATGGGGGTTGCTGCTGTTGACGAAATGGACAAAATGAGAACAGAGGACAAGAGTGCTCTGCATGAGGCAATGGAACAGCAGACAATAAGTATAGCCAAAGCAGGAATCATTGCAACCCTGAAGTCCCGATGCGCCCTTCTTGGGGCTGCAAACCCCAAATACGGCCGCTTTGACAGGTACGAGGGGCTTGCAGAGCAAATAAATATGCCTCCTGCCCTGCTTTCCCGTTTTGATCTGATCTTTGTTTTGCTCGATACCCCAGACCAGTCCCTGGACAGCAGGATTGCAAACCATATCCTTCAGTCGCATTATGCAGGCGAGCTTTCCGAACAGCGGCAAAACCTTCCCGGATCTACCATTACAGAAGATTTTGTTGATGCGGAACTGGAAATAATCCAGCCCGTTATAGAAGCAGAAATTATGCGGAAGTATGTTGCATATTCACGAAAAAATGTTTATCCTGTAATGGAAGAAGATGCAAGACGTTACCTCATTAATTTCTATACGGACCTCAGGAAGAGTGGAGAAGGCAAGAATACCCCCGTGCCCGTAACCGCAAGGCAGCTTGAAGCGCTGGTTCGCCTCTCAGAGGCAAGTGCACGGGTCCGCCTCAGTAATATCGTCACCCTGGAAGATGCAAAACGGACTATAAATATCACCATGAAATGCCTTGAAAACGTAGGAGTTGATCCTGAAACAGGGGCTCTTGATGCAGACATAATTGCTTCGGGCACAAGTATGAGCCAGAGGAATAAAATAAAACTCCTTAAAGATATAATAAAAAAGGTCTCTGAAAGACACCCTGGGGCCAAAGCTCCTCTCGAAGAAGTCTATGCAGAGGCTGAAAAAGAGCAGGGTATAGAAAGGGGACATGCAGAGGAATACATAAAGAAAATGAAGCAGAGAGGCGACATTCTTTCTCCTGACCAGGCCCACATAAGGCTCATCAATTAAGTAAAAAATAGTTAATTCACATAACTTAAAAAAGTTGCTGCACATCAGAAAAATGCCCGCATAAAGGAACAGCTTACCTGCAAAGAAAATAATGATGGTTAAGCTGTAAATACTAAAAGGGCAAAATATTACATAAAAAGGGGAAGTATGCATCTAAAGATCTATAAAAATGGAGAGCATGTGCTTGTTGCAGCCTGTGATGAGGAAGTGCTCGGAAAAACCCTGAAATATGGCAACACTACAGTAGAAATAAACAGAGCTTTCTATGGCGGAGAGCTTGTCTCTGAGGAAGAGCTCCAGAAAGCTCTGGAAGAAGCTACGACTGCAAATTTCTTCGGGGAAAAAACGATTAAATGCGCCATAAAATGCGGGCTTGTTGATCCTGACTCAGTAATAATGATCGACTGCATACCTCATGCTCAGGTGTTTAGAGTTTGAAAAAACTCTAAGATATCAAACGCTTATTTAAACGGCTGAAAACAGTGTGGTATGGAAATTCCCGGTTTAATTCTCCGGGCTGGCCCTATCAAGCCAAACAAAAAAAGCTTATAAAAAGGAACTATTAAGTCGTGATACTGTGAGCGGAAATATTGAAGAAGCCGGGATCAGGATACTGACAGAAGGGGAACTGATTTCGAGGGTTGTAGAAAAACATAAAAGGTTTCTGGAAGAATACCGGAGGGAGTTTGAAGAACTGGACAGTAAGCTGAACCAGCTTGAAGAAGACGCAAAAAATGCCAAAATTTCCAGAACCCGGATGGCGGAGCGAAAAGAGGTTCTGAAGGAAAAGAGGCAGCAGTATTACCATCAGGCTGATGGACTGCTCGAAAAGGAACTCTTCCCGAAGCTGGATCGCGTAACTGTTGATAAAATAAAGGAAGATATTAAAAAACTCAAAGGACAGATCGAACCCGAAGAGGAAGAGAAATTTAAAGACTCTTTTATGGAAAACCTGCGCGAACTCGCCAGAGAAAAAGGAGTTGAAGAAGACCTTCTCCTGCAGGTCAGTGCCAGATTGGAGGAAGCGGGCAGCTCAAATCTGGAGCTAAAGGAAGTAATAGAGTCTGAAAAACAACTTGAAGAGGATGATGGAAGCAAAAACAGTGAAATTGCCAAAAATAAACCCCAGCACAAATGGCTCAACACTAAAATAAAAAGTCACGAAGAAGCTCTGAGTTACTGGGAAAAACAAAAAGTATGAATTGTTATGGAAACACGTGGGTGCTAGGACATGAACAACGACGTTTCAACAGCAGATTCTGCAACGGCCGACCTTTCAAACCTAAATGAACGGGAGCTCAAGGGCAAAGTTAACGAGCTAAGGAGTAAGATAGAGAAAAGCGAAAGGCAGTTGGCTTCGATTTTTAAGAACCTGAAAATGAACAGAACCGATATCGACGAATTGAAAGAAAAAAGAGATGTTCTGAACCAGCAGGTAAAGGAAAGGGTTACAAAAGCGCAGGAACTTAGAGACCAGCGGGACGAAATAAATAAAGAAATCGGGGAATACAAAGAGAAAAGAAGCGAAATTAATTCCAAAACTCAGGAGCTTTTTTCAGGAATTGCGGAACTCAAAGAACAGCGCGATGAATGCAATAAACTCTCTAACGGAAGCGTAGAATCCCTTTCAAAGGCCTATGAGGCTGAAACAGACGCATTGTTTAATAAAGAACTCCCCCTTGCAGTTGAAATAAAGATACTGCAGAAGCTAGATGACCTGAGTAAACGCCTGGATGCTGCAAAAAAAGCAAATGAACTTCATTCACAGATCCAGGAGAATTACAAAGAATCCAAAGGGATTCATAAAGAAGGGGATGAGTTCCATGAAAAAATCCAGAAACTTTCGGATGAGTCTCAGGCATGTCACCTGGAAATGCTCGAAAATTTCAAGACAGCAGATGATATCCGAAAAGAAGCAAATATGTACCATGCCCAGCTTACCGATAAAATTGAAAACATAAATTCCATTAAAGAAAAAATCGATCCCCTTAAGAACAGCATTGCTAACAGCAGGAAAGAACTCTCCTTATATCTTGACAGGTTAAAGGATATTCAGATAACGAAAGATGAGCACAAAGTAAACCAGAAGCATAATGATGCTCGCGAAAAGTTGCAGAAAAACGCTCGCCTCAGCCTGGAAGACCTCAAGCTACTGATAGAAAAAGGGGATGTAAAGTTCTCTACAAACGAATGAGAGCTTAGAAAAAAGAGCAAGAAAAAGCAAGAAAAGCTATTTTTAAAAACCTGAAAAAGGTTTCTCTTTTTACGGGAATTTAAGTCTGAGACTTCAGTTCCCACATTAAGAATTTATTCATAGGTTTTGTAATTTTGATTTAAATGTGCTTACTGTTCTCTATTATTAATCTCTTTCAGTGATCTCTTTTTAAATCTCTTTTTTCGATAAATTCCCACAAAAATGACGGTTATCAATAAAACAGCTCCAATGCTCAGAAAAAAAATCGGCTGATCAAAACCTTCCGCCCGATTCTCAAATATATGAGGGGCAGAAGAGTTGTTATTAGAGCTGTTGGAAGGAGAAGTTGCTGGTGTCTGGGGCTTAGGAAGTTTGGGGTTAAGGTACTGATATACTGGAGAGAACTTTACAAGCGCTCCATTTGCCCCACCATATATAGTTTCCACTGTGATGTTCAAAATCTCATTAGAATTGTTAGAATATACAAAAGTGTCTCCCTCGCTGACAATAGCATCTTCAAGAGAAACATTATTTCTGCGCAATTCGATCCATACCCTGCTACCTTCCGAGTTGGCACCTTTTACATGAAGCTGATAATCCTGTAAAAAAGTGTAATAGTTTCCTGACCGCACATAAATCTCGTCCCCATCAATCAGAATAATAGAAAGCTTTTTATCATCCGCTCCTGCAGCAGGAAAGACTGCACAGGAGACGATAATTGAAAATAAAAAAAAAGTTGTGGCGGAAAAAAAAAGAGTAGGGAGAAAATTAATCTTTTTCCTGTTTTTTTTTCCGTATTTATTAGGGACGCGCATAAATGCATCTACCTGCAATAACTTCTTCCTTAGTACCATCTGTCTTCCTGATTATAAGTCCTCCGTCCGGAGTTACTCCGACCGCTCTGCCCTCTATAATCCTGGAAGGTGTGGTGACCTTTACGTCTCTACCAATTGTATCCGAAAGTGTAAGCCACTCATCCAGGATATTGGAAAATGGCTGAGTTGTGAAGTTTATATACTGCTGCTCAAGCTCGAAAAGGAAGTCCTGCAGGAATGAAGCTCTTCTAATGTGTTTTCCAAGCTCGACTTTTAGAGTAGTCGAACCCGTACGGAAAGATTCGGGAATTTCTTTTAAATCCATATTTACATTGATCCCTATTCCTAGCACGACATAATCTACCCTGTCCACTTCAGCCTTTGCTTCGGTAAGGATTCCGCAGACCTTTTTCCCATTTATACGGACATCATTTGGCCACTTGATACGGGCATCAAGCCCCATCTCACGGATAACATTTGCAACTGCAAGCCCTGCAACAAGGGTAAGCCTTGAAGCGTGTCTGAAAGGGATCCTGGGCTTCAGGATTACTGACATCCATATTCCGCCATGCGGGGAGACCCATTCTCTGCCCATACGTCCCCTGCCTCCTTTCTGGACCTCAGAAATGACAAGAGTTCCTTCTTTTTCGGAAGCTGCAATTTCTTTAGCAACACTGTTAGTAGAGATGACTTCCTCGAAGTAATGAATTTTCTTGCCCAGAAGAGTTGTTTTGAGCCCCAACTGGATCTCTTCTGGGTAGAGGAGTTGGGGTAGGGACTTCAGAACATAACCCCTCTTCGGGGCCGATTCTATATCATATCCGTCAGCCTTGAGAGACTTGATGTATTTCCATACCATTGTCCTGGAAATCCCAAGCTTGAGCCCCAGTTCCTCTCCAGAAACAGGGGTATTCTGCGCATCTATAAGTGCCTTAATAATTTGAGATCTTCTATCACCCATCCGTGCACCCCATATAAATGTATATGTTACACTGCATATATTTTATTAATCCAAACATATGCTCACACCATCATAGACTGGGAACTCTTGTCCTGTTTTCAAAGAGTGGGACGCATCACTGCTCTGTATTCTGTGACATGTTAACATAGGCGTGTACCGCAGCCGTGATTGCTGCAACCTTCTTGTCCTGTGCTTCCAGAGCTGAAGCCAGAGTAGCTCCTTTTTCGCTATCGGCCTCGACAACGTGTTCCACAGCCTCAAGAATATTTTGCTCTTCGATAAACCTGGTTGTCAGATCACCTCTGCGGAATGCCGCATTCCTCATGACAGCTTTATGGAAAGGAATATTGGTTTTTACTCCCACAACCACATATTCGTAAAGTGCCCTTTCCATCCTGGCAATAGCGTATTCTCTTTTTCTTGACCAGACGCATAGCTTGGAAATCATTGAATCATAATAAGGAGAGATTGTATAGCCGGTGTGCACACCGCTGTCCACCCTTACTCCTGGCCCTCCTGCAGAACGGTACCGCCGGATCTTTCCCGGTGAAGGAGCAAAGTCATTCAATGGGTCCTCGGCGTTTATTCTGCATTCGATTGCATGCCCATCAATAACTATATCTTCCTGTCTAAACTCGAGTTTTTCGCCCCAGGCAATCCTGATCTGTTCCCTGACAATATCAATGCCAGTGACCATTTCGGTGATTCCGTGTTCCACCTGAAGGCGGGTATTGACCTCAAGGAAATAGAAATTACCTTTAGAATAAAGGAATTCGACGGTCCCTGCGTTTACATAACCGATTGCTTTTGCGACCTTTACGGCAGCCTCTCCCATCTGCTTCCTGAGCTCGGGAGTCATGATTGGAGAAGGAGCCTCTTCAATCAGTTTCTGGTGCCTTCTTTGAATAGAACACTCCCTGTCCCCAAGGTAAACCATATTACCGTGAGAGTCAGCAAGAATCTGAATCTCTATATGCCTGGGTTCTTCTATATACTTTTCAATAAATACCGAAGAGTCTCCGAAAGCAGAGCCTGCCAACTGCCGTGTGGAACTTAAGGAAGCAGAAAGCTCTTCTCTTGAGTTAACGACTTTCATTCCTATTCCGCCACCGCCTGCAGATGCTTTGATAAGAACAGGATAGCCAATCTTTTCCGCAATTTCCATGGCTTCTTCAGGGTCCTCAACTGCATCCTTTGTACCGGGTACGACAGGCACTCCAGCTTTCATCATGAGATGGCGAGAACGGATTTTACTTCCCATTTCGGTAATTACATTACTCGGAGGACCTATGAAAATAATGCCCTCGTCTTCACAACGCTTTGCAAAAACAGGGTTTTCGGCAAGAAAACCGTAGCCAGGATGGATTGCCTCGGCTCCTGTTTTTTTTGCAACTTCAATGATAGCTTCCATGTTCAGGTAACTCTGGCTGGAAGGGGCAGGCCCTATAATATGGGCTTCATCTGCATACTTGGCAAAAAGGGCGTTTTCGTCAGCTTCAGAGCAGACAGCAACTGTTAAAATCCCGAGTTCCCGGCAGGCACGCATAACTCTTATCGCGACTTCACCGCGGTTTGCAATGAGTAATTTTTTGAACATGATACTTTCCACCTTGCTCAATTTACTCTATTGACATTATTACGTCCCCAGGAGCTACAGTGTCCCCTTCGGCAACAAAGATTTCCTTAACTATTCCAGAATGCGGAGCATGGATCGCATTTTCCATCTTCATAGCTTCAATAATAGCTATAGTGTCCCCTTCCTTAACGGCATCTTCTACCTTAACCTTAAGTGAAAGCACCATACCCTGCATTGAGCTTGAAATTCCTCCTTTGACGGTTTCGACACCTGGTTTTTTATTGGAAGCTCCGGAGATAGAAACTCCGGCACCTAGAGGCTCGATGTTGATTTCGTAGACCTCGTCATCTACCTCAACCTTGAAGTGAGTCAGAATTGCACATTCCTTGGGAACTGCGGGAGCAGGGGCGGCAACTGCCAGGGCTTCTTCCTCCATTTCCCCTTTCAGGAACTTGGGAGCAATAGCAGGGTAAAGGATGTATGTAAGGATGTCTTCTTCAGACTTTGCAATCCCCATTTCTTCTGCTTCTTTTTTCTTCTTCTCATACTCAGGCTTGAGAAGGTCTGCTGGACGGCAGTTAATCGGCTCTTCATCTTCTATGATCTTTCCTATTATCTCAGGGCTTATTGGGACGGGAGATCGTCCGTAGAGCCCGCGTACGTAATCTTTTACCTCTTTAGGAATGACTTTGTAGCGTTCTCCCATGAGCACGTTGAGTACAGCCTGTGTACCTACAATCTGGCTTGTGGGAGTTACAAGAGGCGGATACCCGAGCTCTTTTCTGACTTTCGGCATCTCTTCAAGCACTGCCATGTATTTGTCAAGGGCATTCTGCTCTTTTAATTGAGAAACAAGGTTGGAAAGCATGCCTCCAGGGATCTGATAGATAAGAACGTTAGTGTCTATCTGTTCGGAAATTGGGTCAAGAATTCCGCGGTACTTTTCTTTCAGGTCTTTAAAGTACCTGACAGCTTCTTCAAATGCTCCGGGGTCAAGCCCTGTATCATACAGGGTCCCCTGAAGGGCTGCAACAACAGCCTCGGTGGGAGGTTGGGAGGTTCCCCAGGCCAGAGGGGAAAGTGCTGTATCCAGAATATCCACACCTGCATAGCATGCTGCCATATAGCTCATGGGAGCCATTCCCGAGGTACAGTGGCAGTGAAGAGAAATAGGAATTGAGACCTCTTTTTTCATGGCCCTGATTATCTGGGTAGCTTCATTTGGAGAAAGAAGCCCTGCCATATCTTTGATACAAAGAGAATCGCATTCCAGTTCATCAAGCTGTTTTGCAAGTTCCACATACTTTTCTACAGTATGCACCGGGCTTATGGTGTAGCAAACCGTGCCCTGGACATGAGCTCCCAGTCCTTTAGCCACTTTGATGGAAAATTCCATGTTCCGGATATCATTGACTGCATCAAATACCCGGAATATGTCAATGCCGTTTTCATAGGATTTGGTGACGAACTTTTCAACAACGTCGTCCGAATAATGCCTGTATCCTACGAGGTTCTGGCCGCGGAGCAGCATCTGTGCATATGTATTGTCCATCTTTTTCTTGAGATCCCTAAGGCGTTGCCAGGGGTCTTCGTTAAGATAGCGAATACAGGAGTCAAATGTGGCACCTCCCCACATCTCGAGGGAAAAATACCCAATCTGGTCCAGTTGTTCAACCACTTCAAGCATATCCCTTGTCCGCATTCTGGTTGCCAGGAGGGACTGGTGCGCATCCCGGAGGACGGTTTCAGTAATTTTTATACTCATGGATGAGCCTCTTAAATCGAATAAAAGACAGAATTTATTGAAAGATAATCATTACAAATTTTCCATATATATTCATCTGGAGTTTCCTGAGTATATCTCAGAGTTTGTTTTTAATTCGCTTCGGTTAAAGATATAAGTCTCCTGATTACGTTTGATTGAAGTGACCTGCAACTTTCCTGTAGAGGGGGTAATCAATTTTAGCACAACCGGATCTCAGGTACGCAGAATATATCAGGAGAAAATTAATATTAAAGATGCAAGCGCAGAACTTAACCTGTCTTGCATCGATAAGAATATTTTAAGTTATACCAATGTTAACAAGTAAATACTTTTCGCATGAAATGTCGTTGACATTAAAAGATATAATATGAAAAAAATATCTCAAACTGAAAAAATAATTATAGTACAGCAGTAATTTCCTGTCCGATAGAAAAAAAGAAAAAGAGGAAAAAAATATATTTTTACGAAAACTCACGCCCTGATGAATGCGTTTTTTTCTTCCTGCCCACAAAGAGCCACTGGTCATAAGCACCTTCAGCATCTCTATTGTCCACAATTTCTCCCTCAACACCTGCGTTAAGGAGAGCATCAGCAAGAATTTCAATTTCTGGCTTACTGCTTACGGTAAAGAGCAGGACTGCTCCATCAGCTGCAACGGATACGGCCTCTCTTATGATTCTGATCCAGAGTTCTTTGTTAAATTCGTAGATGAGTCCCAGCATAAAACCCATTACAGCATCAAAACTCTCCAGCTCAAAGTATCTTGAGACTGCTGTTGCGTCCATAACAATGACTCTTTGTGGGTTCAGGACCTGCTGCTCGAGCCCCTGACAGACAGTACACTTATTTATTTCTATTGCCAGAGGGTCCAGACCGGATCTGTAAAGTGCAAGCGTTGACATCCCATTCCCACAGCAGACCTCAAGGAGCCTGCCTTCGGGATAATAACCTTTTTTTCGGAGAAGTTCAAGAATTTCAGTAACTCTTTTTATTCGGTTTTCTGAAAAAACACTGCTGTACGACTCGGGCCTGATAGAACAGCCAGTACAGAGGTTCCGGTTAACAAGCATAAAGGAATAATATTCATTTACTGCCCTCAGCCAGGCCTCGTAAGAAAGTTCAACATCCTTTTCAGGAGGGTTGAGTGCAAGAAGGGAATCTGCAAGGGCTTCAAATCGGGACTTTAAGGCAGCAGGGGCAAAAGCTCCGGTAAACACTGACCAGAAGTCTACAGGAACATCCCCGTCTGCAGGATTGAAAAACAGCAATCCCAGTGTATGACCTGCCTCCCTGACTTTTATAACCCGGATGTTCTCTACATCAGGGAAGTTTAGGAGTCTGTTAAGATACTGGAGAGTACGCTCAGGAGTTCTCTGAGAGGTATAACTTTCTTCTATAAGATAGATTTCTTCATCTATGTCAAGGAGTTCCTGTAAGAGCATGCTTGATTAGATTCGAATAATCCAATATCAAGATTTCGAAAGGGATTCAAAATAAAGTGACAGGAGTTTGAAGGAGAACAAATTAATTAGAATTGGGAGAGAAAAGTTCAAAAAAACCTGCAGGGGTTTATCAGCACGAGGAGAGCTTATAAAAATAATTTAAAAATAAAAGAAAAAAAAATAATATTCGCAAAGTAAACAAAGGGGGAAATGAGCATTAAAACCTGAATAAGATGGGAAAAAAACTCCGATATAAGCAAAAGTATTTATAGCTTCTAATTACAAAATCAGAGGTTATAAGGAATTTATATTAAAGAAAAGAAGCTTGGAGGATAATATGACAGCAAAAGTTATACCATTCGCCCCAATCGAGCGATTAATTAGGACAGCAGGTGCCCACAGAGTGAGCGAAAGTGCAGGAATGGCCCTTACGGACATTCTGGAAGAATACGGGTTTCAGATATCAAAAGAAGCCATAAGGCTTGCAGAACATGCTGGCAGAAAAACCGTAAAGGCTGAAGACATAAAGCTGGCAAAAGAAATGCTGTAAATGAAAAAAAATCTACCTGGCAAGCTATTGCAGGTTTGAAGGCCATAAGCATGCAGCTTCAACCCATTTAGCAATAACTTATAGACAATACTTAATAAGTATTGAGCGAGACAGGTTGCTAGCATTTTGAAATACCGGTTCAAAAATAAGTATTCCTGCTCTAAGGAATAAAAAACAAACATAGTGAAATGCTGTTTTCAGCATTTCACTAATTTTATTGTATTCTTCATTGATTACTTCTGCCTCGCCAGTAATTCGGAGTGCAGTTTCGGCGGTATCTGGATCAAAATCACCACTTTTCATCTGTTTTGCATTCACAGGGCAGACAGAATAGCATATCCCCACGATGCGCTATTCAGACTGAACTATTTTTTTTGTTTTTCTTATCTGCCTTTGTCATTTAGAAGTCACCTCAAAAATTCCATAGAATTGCCAGACTACGGAAAAAAAGACCATATGAGAAGCTGTAAAAGCGACACTGGCTGCAGAGATAAAACGAGATTTATATTTGCTATATATATCTATGTATAATATACTTAAATTTTTAAGTACAAGAAGATTTCGAAAGCCTGAACTGAAGATCAGGCCAACGAAAGAGTTTAGAAAGCCTGTAAAGGTCACGCCCCGAAAATAAGCTCAACCAGGCCCATCCCCGACATAGTAACAGCAGTTACGATAATTCCTGCTATCATCACACCTGCTACAATTGCTGGAAAAGAATGCCTGAATCGGATTCCAAAGACAAAAGCTGCGGCACAGCCTGACCATGCTCCTGTAGCTGGCAAAGGTATGGCAACAAAGATGATCAAAGCAAGGAGCCCATATTTCTCAAAACTCTCACTATGATTTTGACGGGTTCTTGAAAAGAGCCATGTAAAAAATAAATCGAAGATCCGGAAGCGGCGCAGATACAGCGAAACGGGCTCAAGGAAGAGCAGGAGCGGCACCACAGGGATAAGGTTGCCAATCACCGAAAGGAAATAAGCCTCAATAGGTCCCATTCCATATATACCCATGGCAACAGGGATTGCCCCTCTCAATTCGGAAACTGGAGTAGCCCCTATAAGCAGAACTGCAAGCCAGTGGGGCACAGACGCCAGCATTTCTACCAGAAAGTTTTCAACGGACATGATGATCAGGAGTGATAGTTGGAATCTTTTAAAAGAAAAAGGCTCACTTCAGGAAGACCTTTTTCATTTACTTTTCAAATATCTGAGAATAGATATTGAAATATCTGATATAAATACTGCACGTGAAACTCGACTTTAGTAAACTCGGTATTAAGAATTCTGGAGTTCAGTTTTCTCTTGAGAGAGCAAAATGTGCAAGCAAGGCTTCCAGCTGGATTTTTTCGTTTGCCCCTTCGGTCAGTCTGAAGTCTGTTTCCCCGATAATATCCACAAGTTCGATAATATCCCTTTCCGAAAGCCCTAGGTCGAGAATCGTCAGGTTGTCCATTTCAGAAACTATCCTGTAGATCTGCCCTACAAGGTCCTCTCCGGAAAGCCCTTCTTCATAAAGCAGCCTGTTAAGCTCTTTTCTGGCAGCCCTGAAGTTTCCGCGCAGGGCAGTCTCGATAAGGTTCTTTATTTCATCAGGGTTTGCGGTAGCTGTAGTCCTGTAAATAGTTTCCCTGGAAATGGGCTTTTCTAGATCAATGAAAGCTGCAGCCTGGAGAGAATTGACAGCTTTTCGCATATCTCCCTGAGCTACATAAATCAGGGCTTCATATCCGCCTTCTGTGATGGATAGCCCCTGGTCTTTAGCAATGTAGTCAAGGCGTCCTCTGATGGCTTCATCGGAAAGACGTCTGAACCTGTAAACTGCACATCTAGACTGGATAGGCTCAATAATCTTGGAGGAGTAGTTACAGGAAAGGATAAAACGACAGTTACTGCTGAATTTTTCCATGGTTCTGCGGAGTGCAGACTGAGCATCCGAGGTAAGGGCATCAGCTTCATCAAGGAAAATGATTTTGAAAGGGGCTCCTCCTATGGGAGCGGTTTTTGCAAAGTTTTTGATTTTATTTCTAACAATATCAATACCTCTCTCATCGGAGGCGTTGAGTTCCGTAAAGTTTTCTCGCCATAAATCTTCCCCAAAGATCTCCCTTGCTATTGAAACTGCAGAAGCCGTTTTCCCAACACCCGGAGGTCCGGAAAAGAGAAGGTGGGGAAGGTTTTTAGTTGCCACATAAGACATCAGGCGCTCAATTGTATCATCCTGCCCTGCTACCTGATTCAACTTGACAGGCCTGTATTTTTCAATCCAGATCTCTTCTTTAATCGTAGAGTCCTCCATTAATGCTTGTACCTTAATTAGAGAAGATAATATTTAAATTTTTGAATGTTTGTGATGTTTCTGCTACAACAACTGCATTTCGAAAAAGAATACATAAGAGAACGTTAGCCCGGATATATAATTTTGGACTTGTAGATTTAAAATAAAAATTTATCAGGGTGTTAAGGACTGATGCAGTCAAGCACAGAAAAAATATCATCAGTCCAGGAATATCATCAGTCCAGGTATACCGTATGCAGAGTCTCATAAATAGGGCCATCAGGAGTTAGAGTGCTTTTTTTAAGAAGAACTTTATTCACCTGCATACTGCCAAGCTCGATATTTTTTAATTCATTGAGGACGTTTATAAAAGCACTTTTCTGGCCTTTATTCAAAAATTTTACCCTGGCAAGAGTAGCATGAGCAGTAAATGCCCTTTCATCCTCTTTAAACTTGAAAGGTTTCAGTAATGTCTCCACATCATCATGAAGAGTTTCGAAGTTTCCTGTTGCTCCAAGCCACAGGACTTTAGGATTTGAAGGCTTTGGGAAAACCCCGATGCCCTCAATTTTTGCTTCGAATGGCTCACACATAATTGAATCAAGAGCTGCCGCAACTGAGCAAACCTTTGATTCATTAATACCACCCAGAAACTTAAGAGTTATGTGAACAATTTCAGGATTAACAAACTTCAGGTCAAACTCGGAAAACCTGTCCTGAATCTGGAGGATTTTCTCTCTGAAACTCGGGTCCAGTTCCACTGCAATGAATGTCCTGATCAAAGCTTTCACCGGTATAAATTAGAAGGGAAAAACAGAAAAACGTTTCTATCGACCTGTATTTTCTAAAAAAGTAGATTCAAAATGAAGTTCCTCTGGAAAATTGTAAACTTATATGAGAAGAACAATGTCTGGAAAAGATGGGAAATAAGTGTCGGGAGTTAAAATTGAGGTAATACAGAAAAAAAGAAATAGGATCAAATACAGAATAAATATAATATATCAGATATTATATAGGAAAATAAACAGGCTTATTAAGTATGTAATTACCTTTAATGTTGACTCTAAGAAATAATGTTGACCTATTTAAGTAACATTAACCCAAAATATAATAATTAACTTAAAATTAAACACCGAATATATATAAACTTCAGAGCAAAACAGCAGGACTGAAAATACGATTCCATAAAAATAAAAGTGGGGTGAATGACATGGATAGAGCAGGTATAATTGCAGAAGCGGCAGCCCATATTTCCCAGGAGCTAGGTGCTGCCGCAATTATGGTCTCCGGAGATTTGAGCTTTGAGGGTATTGAAACAGGAGGGATTCCGGTTTATTATAGTTCCATGCGCCCGAAAAGCATAATAGACCATCTTGTAGCAACCAGTAAAGATGGAAAAAGTCCTGCGAAAGAACTTGGTGACCAGCTCAATTGGGAAGCTGCGGGTAATGTTGACCACCTGCAACACGCCGCAGCCATAGAGTATTTTCTTGAAGGCCCTAGAAGTGGAATTGTGGTCGGTGTTGTTGAAACTCGCGGCTCCATCTCTATTATAGTTCATCACCTTGACGAAAACCCCCTTATAAAAGCAATGAAAGAATGCGAAGAAAGGGTTAGACCTGAAGTCATGAATGCGGTCCTGAAAGTTGCTTTTGATATCGCCCTCACAGGCAGGGAAGGGAAAAAAATTGGAGCTGCTTTTATTGTAGGTGACTCCGAAGAAGTCCTGAAACGTTCTCATCAGTTAATTCTTAACCCATATGCGGGCCACGAGGAAATCCACAGAAACATCCTTGACAGAAAAAACTGGGAATCGGTAAAGGAATTTGCCCTGCTTGATGGAGTCTTTGTAATAGATGAGAATGGCCTGATCCATGCAGCAGGACGATACCTTGACGTGGATGGGAAAAATATTGATATTGAAAAAGGACTGGGAGGACGTCATGTCTCAGCAGCTGCAATTAGCAGGGATACGGTAGCAATTTCAGTTACAGTTTCTGAGTCAGGTGGAGTCCTCAGAGTATACAAAGACGCGAAAGAAACCCTCTGTATGGAGGCCTTACAACCTGCGTCCAGATATATCTGAATCTGGAGTGTGGGAAAAATATTGTAACTGTCTATTTCCCTCTGTTTTTTAACTGCTATATTTATAGAGTTCTCCGCACATATGTGGAAGCTTGAGTGCAAACAGATATTAATAAAAATAAAAATAATAAAAATAATAAAAATAAAAATAATAAAAATAATAAAAATGCACATAGCTCAATATGCAGAAAGCCGGAGAACTAAGAGTGAGTCAATGAGCAGACAGATTTTCTACAGACCTTTCAGCCTGAAATTCCTGTTCTTATTAATACTCATAACGATCTTTGGACTTGGGTCTTTGTTTCTGGGACTTATCGTTTCTACCTTTATGAAAATCGGATTTTCCGCAAAAGACGCGCTATTAATCCTCTTCCTGTCTCTCATTGGGAGTGGGATCAAGATCCCACTGACAACTCTGAGATCTGATATTCCGGTTGTCAGGGACAGTTAGATAAAGGTCTTTGGGATTGCCTGCAGGATTCCTGTCCAGAAGATAGTCAGGAATGAAACTGTAATTGCTATCAATGTTGGAGGGGCAGTTATTCCGATCTTGATTTCCACTTACCTTCTTATGAAATTCCCTTCTTCTTTCTATCTTGCAGGAGCAGGGGTGGCAATTGTTGCAGTTATAACACATTCTGTAGCAAGACCGATCAAAGGAGTAGGCATTGCAACTCCTGCTCTGGTCCCGCCACTTACATCTGTTCTTGCTGCAGTCCTGCTTTCCTCGGCTATCCATATCCCTCCCGCTGAAACATGCCGTGTAATTATTGCCTATACTGGAGGAGTGCTTGGGACTCTTATAGGAGCTGACCTGCTTAACCTGAAAAAAATTAAGAACCTGGGGGCTCCCATTGCAAGCATTGGAGGAGCAGGTACCTTTGATGGAATTTTCTTAAGCGGATTTATCGCCCTGCTCCTGATCTGAAAAAAGCAGACCCTGATTCTGGTTGATCTATTCCGTATCCTGAATGAGAATTTTTAGTAAATCTCCCTTTGTAGCACTGGGCCGAGAGCTGCCCTTTCATATTAGAAAAAATACCTGTAAACCCCACAATTAAGAGAGATAATATATTGAAAATGCTCCAGGAAGCTGTCTCAAAACTAGATCTGGTTCTACAATTGGAGAAAATATTTTATTATAAGGCTAATTCGCACACAACTTTTGGGAAAAGACTTATTTGATTGGAGTTTATACTTTTTGACCAAAAGTGATATCTTGTGGCTTTAAATTTGTAAGGTCTAATAAAAATTAATTAATCATTCCTAGAGATGGTATCAGATTTGATTCAAAATCAGTATTAATAAGCTTAATTCTCTTATATAATACATCTCAATTTTAGAAATATTTATTAATATATAGGGTCTAATAAACATATGCACTTCAAGATCAAAACTATATCTGGTCGAAAATATCTTTACGTCATAAAGAATGAACGAATTGATGGAAAAGTTGTTCAAACAATTCAAAAGTACGTTGGGACTGCCGACCAGGTTTATGATTTCATTATGGAAGAAAAAGAAACAAGGATAGCTTCATATTCTTTCGGGAAACCAGCTGCCTTGCTCAAGGCAGCTGAAGATCTAGGACTCATAGAAGCTTTGAACAAACACATTGACAGGAAAAACATTATGGGTCTTACTCCTGCAGAATATCTTCTTCTAATCATCATCGGAAGATCCGAAGAAGCCCCCAGCAGGAATGTTCTTGATGAATATTTTATGGGGAGTTTACTCAAGTTTTTCTGGAATCCAAAGTACAAACTCTCAAGTCAGAACTTCCTTAATTACATGGAAAAATTGGATGAAGAAACGATTCGAAGAATCGAATTAGATCTTTCCCAAACACTAATTCAAAAAGGAATCAGGCCTGCTAAACTAACATTTGACACGACTAACTTTTACACTCACATTGAGCATGGAGAAAACCTTCCAGAAAAAGGTTTCTCTAAAGATAAACGGCATGATAAAAACCTCATTGGTGTCGGCTTAACAACTTCAGACAAGAACATCCCTTTCCAGACAATCACATATCCCGCAAATCTACCAGATTCGACTTTGTTCTCAGACATTATCGACAGGATCTGTAAACGTATTGAAGAAATAGGAATTCCTCTCGAAGAGATGACAATTGTTTTTGACCGAGGGATGAACTCCACAGATAAGCTCGAACATGTTCTGGATAAAATGCATGTTCTTGGGGCTTTACCTTCGTCTATGTCTAAGGATCTATTCCATATTTCTTTGTCTTGTTATGAGGAGGAATGGGAGAAGGGAAAAAAGGACGTCGTAAAAGCTCACCGCATTAAAGGAGTCTGGTATGAAAAGGAGCACACTGGAGTAATAAAGTACAGTGAAACTACAAAAAGAAAACAGATGCATGAGTGGGAAACAAAAAAAGCCGTCATTCTGGAGAAAATTGAAGAAATAAGATCAAAACTTAACCACAAAGGAAAAGGAAGAAAAATGACCGCAAAAGGTCTTATGAACCGTGTTGTTGATACAATTCCAGAGCAATATAGGGGTCTTTTTGATTACAATGTCGTTGAAAAAGAGGGTGAGTTACAACTTAATTTCAGTTTAAATGATGATAAGGAAAAAGAGTTTTTTTTAACAATGGGAAAAACTGTTGTGTTTACTGATAAGGAAAATCTTGCAACAAAAGAAATTATGGACATCTATGATTCCAGAAACATGATTGAAGAGGATATTAAGTGGCTGAAAGACAGGTTATTGATGCCGGTAAAACCTGCATATCTCAGAAAGGATGTGAATGTCAGAGCTCATGTATTTCTCTGTGTTATGGGGTTGCTGCTCCACAATTATTTACTTCATTTAATCGATGATCAGGAGATATCAATTCAAAAGTTGACCAATAATCTCGAAAAGATAAGAATGGGATTAGTATACAAGGGAAAGGAAAGAAAAAATGTAGAGTTTGTCATTGAGGAAATGAACAAAGAAACTGCTGAGATATTTACAAAACTTCAACTTGGGAATTATATCCCAGCTTGAAGGTATAAACTTAATTAATTTTTTATTAGACTTCAAATTTTTTATAGGACTTACGCACTTGAAATGTAAAATCAGAGACATGCGGGCTCGTCAACATTATTTGAGTTTATACCGTTAAGTCACTACCGCTCGTGGTTTTCAATTCAACTGCGTAAGTCCTATATTACTTAAAATTTTTTAGATATCAGGCGCGTGTCCTTAAATAAACTTCATAAATATTATAGCTATTGAGTGATATTTATTAAAAAAGATCTCTATAAACTGGCAAATTAAAGACTTGCAGCCGCCAGTAAGTTTTAAAAGAAAATTATCCATACAAGAGCCCTACAGAAAATATATTTATCATATTGGGCTTACCATGTATCTGGGCTTTAGAACATCAGAATATTACTAAGCCCATTTTACTTTAAATTTATAATAATACAATCATCTTACCTGTACATTCTAACATATACTCTTACTCATTTCACTGGCTTACTCTTATACCATATTTCATATCACCTGCGCGCAAATACCTGTGATCTGAAAGAAAAATAAAGATATGAAGTTGACCTGTATAAAATTGCTATTATTTAAGTAAAAAAATAGAGAAAAATAGAGAAAAACAGGAGAATGGATGTAGTGACCGAATTCGAACGTGTGCTTGTGAACTCATTTAATGCATACATTGAGGAAAAAGGCATAAGAGCCATCTCCTACCGGATTAAGCAGCAAAGGTTTACTTCTCAGTTCCTTGACGTGCTTGTAGATTCTCTTGACCCTGACCTTTATCTGGGAATAGAATGCAAAAGTATCTCCGTGGACAAAGGGGCGAATGCACTTTATTTTACCCAGCATTTTACAGTGGATAAAATGGGGGTGCATCAAATAGAAAGAATTTCAGACTACCTGAATAAATCAGGAAGAAGGGGATTCCTGGCAGTGGAACTTCGCCTCGGGATGGGCCATGAAAGAGAAGCATATATGATCCCCTGGGAAGACCTGGAGAAGAGCTATCATTCAGAGAGCCTCAAACTCACAGTACAGGAAATTCGAGACTTTCCTGAAATAAAAAGGGATGGGAAAGGTTACATAATAAACCCGAAAGAATGGGAAAGAAGAAATCACTGGGGAAAAGATGATATTAAACTGAATCTAGCAGAGAATCTCGGAGAAACTAATGACTGAAATTATAGAAATATTCAGAAAAGAAGCAGATAGGTGTGCTGAAGAGATCAAGAAACACAGATCTATACATGTAGTATCCCATATTGATGCAGACGGGCTGACTTCTGCAGGGATTATATGCACAGCTCTTGAAAGGGGAAATTTCGAGTATACAACCAGTTTTGTAAAGCAGCTTGATGAAAACGCCCTTGATACTATTGCAGACGAGAGCCATGAGCTTGTAATCTTTACAGACCTGGGAAGCGGGATGTGCGAACATATTAAATCCCGGGGGATCAATGCTGTAATCTCAGACCACCACCAGCCGCAGGGGACTCTCGAATTCCATCTCAATCCCCACCTTTTTGGAGCAAACGGTTCTTATGAACTGAGCGGTTCGGGAAGTACTTACCTTCTGGCTTCAGCCCTGGGAAAAAACAGAGATCTTTCCTCACTTGCCATTGTAGGGGCTATTGGAGACATGCAGCACCTGAAAATGGGACAGCTTACAGGAATTAACAGGAAAATTCTTGAGGAAGGAGTAAAAGGTGGCTACCTGGAGTTCAAAAAAGATCTGACACTATTTGGAAAGCAGACCCGCCCTATTTACAAACTCCTTCAGTATTCATCTGATCCTTATCTTCCCGGACTTACCGGAGATGAGGATGCTTGCATTAATTTTATTCACTCGTTGAATGTTCGCTTCAGCCAGGACGAACGCTGGAGGCGCTGGATAGACCTGGAAATCTCGGAGAAACAGAAAATAATTTCAGGGCTTTTCCAGTACTGCCTTAACTCAGGGATACCCTCATACAAAATTGAGCGCCTGATAGGTGAAGTTTATGTCCTTCTTAAAGAAAGAGAAGGTACAGAAATGAGAGACGCCTCAGAATTTTCTACCCTCCTCAATGCTACTGCCAGGTATGACCATGCCGATATCGGGCTTGCGGTCTGTATGGGAGACAGGGAAAACGCCTATGAAAACGCCAAAAAATTGCTTGCCGAACACAGGCAAAACCTCGTTAACGGGCTCATTTACGTAAAAGAGAATGGGGTCACTCAACTGGAAAACATCCAATACTTTGATGCGGGTTCACAGATAAAGGAAACAATTGTAGGGATAATTGCAGGCATGAGTTCCACAGTAGTTGAAAACAGGGACCTCCCGATTATTGCCTTTGCAAAAACAGATGCTGGGGTTAAGGTATCAGCAAGAGGGACACAGGACCTGATCCGCAGAGGAGTAAACCTATCTGAAGCAATGTCAACCGTATCAGCAGAAGTAGGAGGTGCAGGCGGTGGGCATGATATTGCTGCGGGGGCAACTATTCCTGAAAATGCAAAAGAAGAGTTCACCAGGAAACTGAACTTTTTCATAGGGGAACAGCTTCGGCGGAAAGTAAATTCAGGATAAGAAGAGCAGCCCTCTGGAAACTATTCCGGAAAGCCTGATTTATGCAGAAAAATATCCTGGTCTCTAACTAGATAAAAGACTTTCTGAAACAGGAATTTGCGGAACAGGAATTATACACAGGTTTCAGACAAGGTCTTCAATCCGGCTCATTTCCCTAAAAGGAATTAACCTCGACATCGCACTTGTGTCTATTGGAATACCATACTCCTGCACAACAGCCATCGGGTTTGTTCCTCCAATAACGACTATTCCGAGATGGTCTCTCTCAATTGGGACGTCAAGTACCCTTGTATTTGGCTCTCCCACTTCTAAAATTCCACTGAAGCCTGCGTCCAGAAGATCAGAAAGGCTGCTTTCAATCTCATCTCTTGCAACCATGGGAGCTTCTCTTAGATTTGCAAGGATCTTGCCGGAACCTGTTCTTAGCATTTCAGATACTGAAGTAATTCCCTGAGACATCAGGATTTCAAGGGGGTCTACAGTAGTACTTACATATGTAAGCACGTCAGTGAAGCGTACAGGAATCCCATTCCGGATTTGAACAACCCCGCCAAGCTTCGGATTTACAGGAATCCCTGCTTTTAGGAGTACCCCATCAATAGTTATACTGCATACAGTCCCTATTCCTACTTTTCCTTTCTCAATGGTCATGTCTCCTATAGATTCCCCTTCCGAAATCACTTTCACAAAGTGGGTTACGGAAAGCCCGCTTGCGATGACCATCTTGAAGATGCCGAGTACATCGTCCAGGTCTTTTTTATTGATAAGCGAGAGATTAAGAATGACATCTCCATCCATTTTCTTTGGATCAAATGTGGTCCTGTACATAAGATCCCGGATTCTGGATGATGTAAATTGAATACGGTATCCATTTTTTTGCATTTCAACCCTCCAGTAATTGAAGGAATTTGTACCTATTATAAGTTATGTATTATTGTGGAGAAAGAAATATCCTTCTGGCCTGTATAGACACTCTCTAAGTCCGCCTTTAAAAAGCTACAAGAGAAAAAGGTAAAATAAAGTATCTTAAAGGAACCTTTGGGAAAAGATAGAAGGAAATGAAGTTTTTTATCCGTTATAAAACTTAGGAGTTCTCTTTCAAAGAACTCCTGCCAGGAAATCCATAAACTCTTGCGGAGACGTCAGGAATCTTAGCCTGTCAGCATCGTATATGAGTTCGTACATGTTTTCTCCGGAATTAAGCCCGAATTCCTTAACTCTCAGAGGTTTAACGTAACGGATAGAAGGGATGCCTCTATAGAGAGGATTTTTGGCAAAGCCGTCTTTAAGAAGGAAATAGGCAGCTCCGGAAAGTCTTTTTATAGGCTCATAGACGGAAGAGAAATCCCGGCAGACCCAGTTTGCCATTTCAAGTGTCTTTTCCGAGGCATTAATTGTTACATGTCCGTATCCAGGTGGGACAAGCACCACATCTCCCTTTTCAGCTTTGATAACTGCCAGGTCCAGGACGACGTCCTCTTCTCCGGGTTCCACCTTTTGCAACAGATAGGTTCCAGAACCTTCAAGCACCTGGTAAATTTCAGGATAGGACAGATATGTTCCCGGAACCTGTGGGTGGTAGTGACCTGCTGTTTTAATGTATTCCAACCCGAGCATTCCGGGAGGGATTCTTGTAATGTCATACCTGAGGTGTAGGGATTTGATTAGCTCAAGATCAGAGTCACTTTTGGCAAGGTCCCTGAACATATAATACATATCTCTATTTAACTCATCTGTCTTTTCAAACCATTCTCTATCAAACAGCAGATCTTCCATATCATGGAGTTTTCTTACATCTGCCACAGTGACTTTGTTCCCGAACTTCAGTGTTACTGCCATTGAATTCCCCTTTCATTTAAAGTTACAATAATCTTTACCACAGAGAAACTGTTCAACTATATATACGATCCTGCTATAAAGGCTAGCAGGATTTAGTAAGACCAAAATTCAGAACAGTAATATGAATGCAGTTATCAACTGACAATATATATCAATTACTGACATTTCTACTTTTTGGCGGAATCTTCAAAGGAAAAAACGTAGTTTTCACGCCTTTAAAGCTTTTTCAACCATTTTAGGGTAAGTAAGTTCAATAATAGTTTTCAGATTTACGATATCTTCCTCATTATATTTGACAAGCAAATTAAGAGCTTCCCTATCTCCTTTTTCATATTGCTTCCAGAGCCGGACGGCTTCAAATCCGTCCATACCATCCGTATCCTCACTTCTGCAGATCCCGAGCAGCTTTTCAATATGTTTTAGCCCCCCTCCGTATCCTATGCGTCTTAGAGGATACATCAGGTCTATATGGAGCTGCTTGAACTCTATTTCTGGGAATTCGGATTTTATGAAAGGGATATCAAAACGAGCTCCGTTAAAGGACACGAGGAGCCTGTATTTTGAAAACTCCTTTACAATATCTTCAAGATTGATTCCTCTTACATATGTTTTGGTCTTATTTCCATCATATATTCCAACAACAGTTATCTTATCACTTATTGGGGAGAGCCCCGTGGTTTCTATATCGAAGAAAGCAACAGAGTCTGAAAATAGAGAATAAGCCCTCCAGTGTTCTGCAGACGGGAGACGTTGCGAAAAAAAGAAGCAATCTTTTTCAGCTAGATGGCTGGAAGATACCTTTATTTCTTCACATATTCTGGTTCTCTTGCTTGAAGGGATTGAAATCCTGTCTTCCATTTCCAGGAACTCGTCCCATGTATGTATTCCTGAGGCCCAGATTTTCTGTTCAAGCGTTTTTCCTACACCCGGAATATGAATATATGTGTTCTTCAGCATTTTTCCCCTGGATAATTGGAACTGGTCTTTAATAAAAATACTGCATGAAGGCTGAAAGTAATATAAAACATAAATAAAGGGCTTATGGACTCAACCTGATAAGAGGGGAAAAAGAATACCAGAAAATTCTAGAAAACCAAAAAAATAAATATTAAGATATGGTTACCACCAGACCTATTGAGAAGGAACGATTTTTAGAGGCATAATTAAAAAAATCTCCTTCAAATAAAATTTTGATACAGGTGTGTAAGGTAACTGGCCTTGAGCCAAAAAAGGTCTCTGGGATGAGTGGAGATCCTGATGCAGGTCGTTTTGCAAGCTTCATAGCAGAGGAGCTGAAGTGTTCAAGAAGGGATGTTGAGGCAATGTTTATAGGAGGGCACGGAGATCTTTATGTTTCTCCTTCCACAGTATACCACTGTTGCTGGAATTCCGCTTCCAGAACTGCTTCCGGAAAAGACAATTTCCATACTTGTGGAAAGAACAGTAAACGGAAGGGCCGAAATAGTAGAGCTTCTCAAACAGGGAAGCGCTTTTTATGCGCTCTCTGCAGCTATCCTACGCATGGCAGAAGCCGTGCTTAAGGATTCGAAGCGTATGCTTCCGGCATCTGCATACCTTGAAGGACAGTATGGACAGAAAGGAATTTACTTCGGAGTGCCAGTAAAACTGGGAACAAATAGTGTAGGGGAAATTCTGGAAAACATATTTTTAATAGAGAAGAGAGACTGGTGAAACTGTAAGATATATAAGTATGTTTTTCATATAAGGTAGAGGAAGAACTTTAAATAAATTTAGAATACATAAATAACTTAAATTAATAGAGCAGGGATATAATGCGCGCAGAACTCACATCACTTTTTGGCCTGAACATATACACAAATAACGGTGTTTATGTAGGGAAATTGCAGGACCTTGTAATTGATGTAGGGGAACAGAAAGTAACAGGGCTTGCTGTTTCTGACGTCAACAGGGAACTTTTTGACCTTAGTAGCAGAGGTATTATCATTCCCTACCGGTGGGTTATAACCGCAGCGGATATTATTATAGTTAGAGATGTTATCCAGAGATACAAAAAGAGGAAAGAAGACTGATTTGTCTTTCGAAAAGGTATATGAAAAACCGGGAAATCTATGCTGAAATGCGCTGTATCCCGCCAGTGGTCTTGCGCGCTGACGGTAGGAGTTTCAGAAATACACTTTCGGGACAGTGTTTTGAAAAACCATACGATAAAATCTTCGCCAGAGCAATGGCGGATACTGCTGAATTTTTCATAAAAAAAGCGGTTTAAGCCCTCTTTTTACTTATACTTTTTCAGATGAAACGCATATGAAATTCTTCGAATAACAGGCACAAAGAAATGAAAGTACCTGGAAGCACTTTCATGCTAAACGCATATGAAATTCTTCAAATAACAGGCACAAAGAAATGAAAGTACCTGGAAGCACTTTCATGCTGAATCAGTTTTCTTTTTCTAAACTCCCATTTGACGGAAGGGTAGAAAAAATTGATTCTGTCGTGGCAAGTTTTCTTGGAAGCGCTCTTACAATAAAACTGCGGCTAGAGGCACCCATAGCTTTTGATTCCAGACTGATAGCTCTTCAGAAAGAGGAAATTTCTGAGTATTTTCACTGGAGGCAACTGGAAGCCTGGAGAAACTTTATCGCGTCCTGGGGATATTATGCCCTCAGAAACGAAGGCGCGGAGAAAGATGAAGCTGCAAAATATCTGAAAGGAAAAAAGAATGGGAAATTCATGAGATGCTTTTTGAGAAAGGAATAAATCTTGCGGCACTTCCTGCCTGGCAAAGGAGAGGAATTGTAATCTCTAAAAAAGAGTATGGTATATCAGGTTTTAATCCGATATCTGGTAAAGAAGTAAAAGCTATGCGAAGGAAAATAATCCAGAGCTGGGAAATTCCAAAATTCAAATCCGAAGAAGGAATAGAATTTTTAGAGAAACTTATTAATACAAATTAAGTTTTTCAGAATAAGAAAATAAAAGGAATGTAGATCCAATGGACAGACTTGAGCTTATAAAAAGAAATGTTCAGGAAATTGTAACTGAAGAAGAATTGGAAGAACTACTTAATAAAAAAGAATCACCCCGTGCTTATGTAGGGTATGAGCCAAGTGGAAAAATCCACATGGGCCATGTCCTTACCGTAAACAAGTTAATGGATTTGCAAAAATCAGGGTTCAAAATCACTGTCCTGCTCGCAGATGTACACGCTTATCTGAACAAGAAAGGCACTCTGGAAGAAGTCAAGAAAATTGCAGACTACAACAGGCGCTGTTTTATCGCTCTTGGGCTTGATGCAGAACAAACAGATTTCGTTTATGGCTCAGACTTCCAGCTGGGAGCCGAGTACATGTTAAATGTACTCAAACTCTCAAGAGCAGTTACCCTTAACAGGGCAAGGAGGAGTATGGACGAAGTAGGGCGTGCAATGGATGACCCGACAGTTTCCCAGATGGTTTATCCCCTGATGCAGGCTATTGACATTGCCATGCTCGAAGTGGATGTGGCGGTAGGAGGAATTGACCAGAGAAAAATCCACATGCTTGCCCGCGATAACTTAAAAAGCCTCGGTTTTGAAGTACCCATATGTATCCACACTCCTATCCTCCTTGGTCTTGATGGAACCAAGATGGCTTCTTCAAAGGAAAATTATATTTCAGTAGATGATACGGAAGAGGAGATCAACAAGAAGTTTAAAAAAGCGTTCTGTAAGATTGGAGACATAGAAGAAAACCCGATTCTTGCTCTTTTCCGTTATCATATCTTCCCAAGATATGAGGCCATCGTTATTGAAAGACCTGAGAAATTCGGTGGAAACATTACGTACCACAGTTATACTGAGATGGAAAGCGACTTCATAGAAGAAAAAGTCCACCCAATGGACCTTAAGAATTCAGCTGCAAAATATATAAATGAAATTCTGGACCCTGTCCGGAAAGTTCTTCTTTAAATTCATGAGGAGTAACCCCCCTCTATTTTTTTTTGAAATTCTGGGGTAAAGGCATATTCTTGAAGGGGAAGGAGAAAGCCGCAAAAGAGTGCCTGAAGATCTTTGATAAAATGTTATATATCTATACTGCATAGAATATTTGAAAAGTTAGCTCGTAATTCCAGGGTGCTTTTTATGAAATATATTTACCAGGACTCTACGGAACTGCCTGTACAGAGGGATTTCATTGAGGATCTAAAAGCATTCATAGATATAACTGCTAGGGTAATTCCTCTGGAAAATTCTATCATAGAACTAAAGTGTAAAAACAAAGAAGAGCTCCATAAATTAAACAAAAGAATTATGGGAATGAACCTTTTTGAGGAAAAACTCGGCATGCTGGTCAAGAAATTAGAAAAAGACATAGGCACCGAGGATTTGGCATCCTGCGCTGATGCAATCCTGAGCGTTTGCAGTGAAAATCTTGGAAAAAAGCGTGAAATTCTCGATATTGAATCCAGAAAAGCCGAAAGTAGAGCCGCTCAGGAGTACCAAAAAATAGAGATCAAGGTCCTTGAGGCCCTCACACCTTTTTTGATCTCGGGGATATATGGAGCAGAAAAAAGGTTTGAGCTTTCCAGCAGTTTGAACGAAATTTCAGGGGTAATGGAAGGTTCGATTTCAGGCGTTCAGTACTATTATAGGCTCTGGTTTGCAGAAGAGCCTCTAACAGTAGACAGACTTATTGGAAACTTTAGCCTTCCTGGCTGGACAAAAGCAGGAATTCTGCGAAAAGAAGAGAAAATAAAAATGCAGGACCTCTCAGATTATTTAGTAACCTCTCTTGAGTACGACAGCGGAAAAAATGTTCGTATTATTCTTGAAAATAAAAAATCAAACCGGAAGTTCAGGATAGAAAGTGGAGGGCTTAAATACTTCGCATATGAAGACGAGAAAGAAATTACTGCCGACAAGGAGCTTGGAACTTACATTGACACGGTGTCTCTTGCTAAGATTCCGGAAATGGTTCAGAATTACCTCAGGACAAACATCCGAACATATTCCCTTTCAAAAATTCTTCTTGATGAAGAGGATGCGGTATCTACAAACCAGGTTTTCGACTGTCTGAAAGTAGTTGCCGAACAATACGGCGTGATCGTTAATGAGTGCCTGGCAAAAGGGAATAGTAAAGAAGAAATTACTATCAAAATGGAAGAGGCCGACGGAACAAGAACCGAGAAATATATTTCTAAAGCTGAAATGTACGCACAGCTTTCAGATATCGGCAGCGAAGGCGTTGAAATTGCAGAAATACTCGGCATGAACAGCAGAACCCAAATTAAGGACAGAAAATACCTGATTGCCTAACTTTTTAATCTCTTTAAGCAATATTTTTTAAATATTACTTTTAATATTCATGTGATGTATTTCTTTATCACATTTCTTTATATATCATTTATTTGAAGCTCTTTTCTTTTTTTCACCCTTAAAGCTACTAGAAAAGCAGAATAAATGTTTTGCTGAACATAGTAAGCATAAAGGAGAATTTTACTGATAATGAGAAAATATTTTTAATAGTTGGCCATCTGCTGAGCAACGAATCGGGGAAAATAATTGAGAGTGTAGAGCCTTAAATATAAAGCAGGAGAAGTAATGTATCGTAAGAAGTAACCTTTGTGCAGGCTACAAATCTTTTGGAGAGAAAGTTTAGAAAGCTTATTCGAGATAAATCAGAAACTAAATTTCGGTGAACTATATAGCTACCTGTTAATAAGATACTGATCTACCAATCTCTAGTGTAGATGTGGGGGGAGAGGCTGATAAAATGAGAGTGAATTTTTTTCGTTCTTTACTTAGTGTTTTGATAATAACACTTATAATTCCTGGAATTGTTCCTATTACGATTGCTGCAGATGAGAATACATCTCTCGAAGGTAATGGAAATTCAAGTATTTTGCTTCCTGACCTGGTAATATCCAGTCTTGATTATTCTGAGAATCCCAGCACCTTTGAGATTCAGAATATATACATAAGTGTAATGAACCAGGGAACAGCTCCTTCAGATAGAGCAAAACTGGTGCTCTATATTGACGGCATTTATGCTAGAGAATGGAATGTGCCCAAATTATCAGAGGGAGAAAGTGACTATATGTCATATACCTGGATTCCAATATTTGAAGGATCTGTAGAAATAAAAGCTGTGGTTGATAAAGATAATTTGATTAGCGAGAGCGATGAAACAAACAACGAAAAAATCGTCACCGCAACAGTAGCAGAAGATTTCCTTCCTGACTTGATAATTGAAGACATTGTGCCTGAGTCTCAGGGCGAAGTAGGAAAGCCACTGACCCTCATCCTGAAAGTAAAGAACCAGGGAACAGCTGCCTCTGAAGAAGTTAAAGCAAAATATTATATTAACGGAACAGCCCCCGCTCAGAATGAGATTAATATTTCAGCCCTTTCGGCAGGAACAGGAAGAGATGTTGCCTTTTCTCTAATCCCTGACAGAGAGGGGAAAATGGAAGTAAAAGTGCTTATTGACTCTGGAACTTCCGTTTACGAAAGTAATGAGGACAACAATCAATTCACAAAAATCATAGATGTAAAAACCATACTTCCGGACCTTATAATTGAATCATTTTCTTTAAACCCTCAAGCCCCCATGATAGGAAATAACGTTACTTTTACAGTATCGATAAAGAATAAAGGGTTCAGAGATTCAGAGAGCAGCGAATTAAAGTATTATATCAATGGAAACAATACGACTTACAGCAACACGGTATCGGTACCTGCAATTGCTGCGGGGGGAAGCGCAATAAGTACTTTTTACTGGGTTCCTGAAAAAGAAGGAAACTTAAATTTAAAGTTTGTGGCAGATGCCGGAAATCTTATACGTGAAGATGACGAGACAAACAATGAACACATTGGGACTTTCAGTGTTTCCAAACAACCTGTTTCCAACAGTGGAACGAATTCTGACCCCAGTTCAGGCAGTGGAGCAAATACTGGTGCCACCTCCAGCAGTAGTAAAAGTAGCAGCAGTAAAAGCAGCAGCATGGGAAGTGGAGTTTCCAAAGAACCAGCCAGGAATGTAGAAGTTAAAGAACTGGATACAAGAAACATCATAAGCGGTTACCATGTAAAATATGATTTTGCAAGAAATGCCACATGCGTCACATATACCGAATTTGATGCAACGAAGACATTTAAGAAAACGACAGCTACTGTGGAAGTTCTTAAAGGAAAATCCATTTTTGTTAAGAAGAATCCGCCCGGCAGGATATACAAACAGTTAAACATCTGGATAGGGGATAAAGGGGCAGGGCTTCCGGATTCCCATATGAACGCCTATACAGGGTTCAAAGTAGATAAGGAATGGATAAAAAACAACAGTGTTAATGAATCCAATATAACCCTTCTATGGTACGATAGTAAATGGAAGCCGCTGAGAACCGAAAAAACAGACGAAGATGATGACTACTCATATTTCAGGGCAGAAACGCCCAGTTATTCTTGCTTTGCAATAAGTGAATATACAGGAGAAGAGAGAATTGTAGAGGAGTCCAGCGACGAAAGGGGAATACAGGAAACCCTGAGAAGCTGGGAAGGTGAAGGAAAGGCAATCCTGAACAGCAGTGCGGAAAGAGAAGCTGGTGTAATAAAGAAACCTATGGGAAAAGCAAAGATACTTCTTGCTATTTCTCTGCCTCTGTTCATGATTCTTGTAGAGTATTTTATCCTGAAGAAAAAGATTTGAAAAAGATTTGTAACTATTCAACCTATTTAGGACTTACGCAGTTGAATTGAAAACCACGAGCGGAAGTGACTTAACTGTATAAACTCAAATAATGTTGACGAGCCCGCATGTATCTGATTTTACATTTCAAGTGCGTAAGTCCTACTATTAATAATAAAGAAGAGATTGCTGCTAATGAGACGACCAGTAAGATGCCTGGCTTTACTTCAATAATGCTTATCCTGGGGCTTTTATCGCTGCTGATACTCAAGCGTTCATAACTTTTCAGGCTCTTTTTGCCAATTTCTTTAAATTTTTCGGGCTTTTTTCTTCAGTATAATTTCCTTTTCATTCTTTTCTTCTGAAAGCTACCTTCTCTCCGCAGCATTTATGTAGTTTTTTCGTTCCTCCTGCCTCGCTGACCACGGTAAGCATTAACAGGGGATTTGTGATCCGGGTCCCCATTACGGCAGTAATGCCTCTATTGAAGAACGGGGCTGGGTAGAGAGGCGCACTTGGGCCGAGCAGGACAACTTCCCTTGCTGAACCCCGGAATGAAAGAAGTTCGTCAAAAGTCCGGTTGGCGAGGGTACTTGCACTGAGGATAATCACATCCGATTCAGGGAGGATTTCTCTGGCATTTTCAGAATCTAGAGTCCTTGTTTTCGGAGCTTCGATTTCACGTTTCTCAAGGACTGTGAGTTTATCACTTATTTTCAGGATTTTCGGGATGAGAGGTCCAAAATAACCTACCATTGCAACTCTGTCTTCAGGTTTTATAAGGTCAAGAATGTCTATGTCTGAAACAGGGAAGTTTTCAGGTTTCAGGTCGCTGAGCATATGGGAAAGCGCATTTGCACTTGCAACTCCAACTGCAGCTTCAAGCGGGTTTTCCGACATGGCAAGTTCAAGCAATTTATCCGCAGTTTTACCTTTCAGAGAGCCCGCAAAACCGAGGGCAGAGCAGCTCGAAAACTCATAAAGAGGGGTACTGGCAACAGCTCCGTAGTTTTCGGAAAGCAGAACTCCTGTATAGGCGAGCCCTATCCTGACATCCTTTACTTCAATTTCTTCAAGGGCATGACCAAGATTGTTTTTGAGTGCATTTACGAGGGCGGGCATGATACCATTTTCTTCTTTCCCGGCCATATGCAGGTTTTTGCTTTTTGGCATGCTTCCACCTTTTATTAGCATGAAAGTGCTTCCAGATACTTTCATTTTTTGTGCCTGTTATTTGAAGAATTTCATATGCGTTTTATCAGCTTAGAGCCTTTCGATCTTTGTTGTAAAGTCAAGAGGATTTGCATAATAAGGAGCGCTTATGACAATAATATCGACATGAGGAGCGTATTCAGGGATTCTGGACGCTTCTATTCCTCCAACTGCAAGTTCAAGCTTCGGATTGAGTTTTTTAAGTTTGGGGCCGAGTTCTCGCAGTTCTTCCGGGGAAAGGTGGTCAAGGAGCATAATATCCGAGATATCTACATATTTGAATGCTTCTTCCATCGTCCTGGGCTCGATTTCTATCTTTTTCAGGGATCTGAGTTTTCCCAGCTCTCCGACAGCTTCAAGGTGGTTCTGGCTGAGCTGGATGGAGTCACTTAGTGAGTTCCTGTGAATGTCTCCACCGCCTGCCCGGACGGCTTTAAGCTCAAATACGCGGGATCCGGGATGGGTCTTTCGGCTTGTTGCAATAATAAGGTCAGGGTTTTTCTTTCGGCCTGCGCTAACTATAGAGGCTGTTTTCGTGGCAATGGCGCACATGAGGGAGAGGAAAGTCTGGGAGACCCTCCAGAACCTGAACAGGAGTTTAATGTCTCCTTCAGCTTCTATAATTGCGTCCCCTGGCTTGAAAGTCTCTCCGTCTTTGAGGTAATTATGGACTTTCAGGCCCTTTCTTTCATAATATTCCGCTAGCTCGCCAGCGCAGGCTGAGGTTCCATTTTCTCTCGAAATAATCTTCATTTTTCCCCTGCCTTCAAGCCTGAGAAGTTCTGCACTTTCATCCTGGTAGGGGCAGTCTTCGTAAAAGTAAAGATCAAAAAGGTCTATCATTTTTTGCCTCAAAAATTCCCTTCATAATATTCCTTATTTAGCATGAAAGTGCTTCCAGGTACTTTCATTTTTTGTGCCTGTTATTCGAAGAATTTC
The DNA here is from genome assembly GCA_030054735.1 of Methanobacteriota archaeon. GTDB lineage: Archaea > Halobacteriota > Methanosarcinia > Methanosarcinales > Methanosarcinaceae > Methanosarcina. Next base: position 46,879 of record JASGVX010000004.1, read on the forward strand.
ATATGCGTTTCAGCAGTTCCTTGACATGAAATTGACTGAGGAACAAATAACAGAAATTCTGAATGGAACAGCTGGAACATAAGGTTCCCACAATCACATTTTAGGATAACTCAGTGTCAATAAATCATCATATCTATTCAGATCTTGATTCTTCCAGTATTCACAGAATCATTCCCCTCTGACCGTACCTGTTGTGGTAGACTTTTTCTTTTCTGTACCTGTCCTTAGGTCCGGGGTTCTCGGCAGGGTAGCCAAGAGGGACAAGCCCGAGGGGAAATACGTGTTCTGGCAGCCCAAAAGCTTTCCTGAAGCCATCAACTCTATCCTTCATGGGATAAATCCCTGTCCAGACTGCTCCAAGCCCTGCATCATGAGCTGCGAGAAGGATATTCTGAATGGCTGCCGAGCAGTCCTGCACCCAGTACCCAGGCGCTTTTTCCAGACTCGTATCCCCGCAGACCAGGATTGCTAGAGGAGCTTCCCTGCACATGCCGGCATAAGGGCTGAATGTCGGGATCTCATCGAGAAGTTTGCGGTCGTCAATTATTATAAAGACCCAGGTCTGGGCGTTGACCGCCGAGGGTGCGCTCATGGCAGCCCTGAGCAGTTCGCTAACAAGCTCTTCAGGAACTGGTCTGTCAGTATATTTTCGAATGCTTCGGCGAGTGTGGATTGCTTTAAGAGTTTCCATATTTGAGCCCCCGTTAATTCCGGAAAGATTTGAGCGTTGGCGCGAGTATACCCAGTTGCTTATATTATACCCTGTTGCTTATATATGATACGCCAACGCAACTTTAATTTTTTTTCTATATTTTTTATTTAAAGAGGTTAAGGCCTGTGTTTTTAGCTTTCTCCATCAGTTCGGAATCGTCCTTTACTTCCCCAGGTGCATGGTACCCAATTCCTAGAATCGTGTCCTTTAAGTCCATGCACATGAAGCCGGAAACTTGCCGTCCGAAATCCTCATAAACTCCTTTGTATGCTTCTGCATCAGGTGCTCCCTGAGTTCCTATGATCACTGCTTTTTTCCCGGCAGGGAGACGGGGAGAGAAGTCGGCGTTTATAAGGGAGTAGCAGCGGTCAAGGAAGAGCCTCATCTGGCCTGTAAATTGACCAAAGTAAATCGGTGAGCCAAAGACAACTCCATCTGCTGATTTAAGTTCATCGAATAGTTCTACAAGTTCGTCTTCAAGATTGCACTTATCATGGCTCTTGCAGTAGCCGCATCCCTGGCAACCTTTGAAGTTCATCTCATTGAGGATAAAGTTCCGGGTCTCGGCGCCTGCCTCTGCTGCGCCTTCGAGTACTTGCTGAACAAGGATATTTGTGTTTCCGTTCTTTCTGGGGCTTCCAACAATACCTATGGCTTTCATTTTTACACCTTTTATCTTTTTATTTGAGCTTCTTTTAGAAAAATAGGTTTCTTCTGTCAGTAACTTACGTTTATTGATATTTAATTTACAGCAACTATACTTATAGCAACTATATTTATATACTATACATCCAATCCGGATACTTAGTAACATAAAGGATACAATTAAAGCTTATGGTAATTGCGGAAAAAAATAATAAACACTATCAATGTCCTGTTGAAGCGACTCTGGACGTTATCGGCGGCAAATGGAAACCCATAATTCTCTGGCAGCTGAAAGCAGAGAAATTAAGGTTTTCAGGTCTCCAGCAATGCATGAAGGGGATTTCTCCTAAAATGCTCACAAAGCAGCTCAGGGAGCTTGAAGAAGCCGGGCTTGTCTTAAGAGAGGTTTATCCTGTAATCCCCCCAAGGGTTGAATATTCTCTGACAGAATTTGGAAAAACTGTACTCCCTGTCCTGGATGCACTTTGTGAATGGGGAAGCAAATACCTTCAAAGGGAATGTGCTTTTGATAAAAATGAGGACTTAAAAGCCGCTGAATGCCCCACCTTAAAGTAACTACTTTGCAGTAACTGCCTTAAAGTACTCTTGTATAGTATCAGGAATCCATTTTTATAGGACTTATCCTTGAACAGTATACATAGTTCCAGAAAAAACAAATCTATGAAACAGATCATGATTTTTTTAATAATAATGGATTTCAAAATATTTAATTACTGTCAAAAGGATGGTTAATTACGATTCTTAAAATTTTTATTGTTTGTTCAAAAACATATCCAAAGAAATTATTATCTGTGCTGTCATTGTAAATAAATATCTCAAGTTTATAAACTAAGAGAGTCCCGGAAAGTGTAGAGATCTCAGGATTAAGCATATGAAGCAAAATAATGGATACATGAGATATTTCACAAAAAAAAGCTGCTACCCAAACCAGGCAGAGGCTATGGAGAAGATTTATTCTGCCCTCCTGCATGAAAAAATAGTGCTCTTTGAAGGGGCATGTGGTACAGGCAAGACTCTGAGCGCACTTGCTCCTGCACTGCATGTAGGAAAAAAACTCCACAAGGTAATAATCATAGTCACGAATGTCCACCAGCAGATGGTCCAGTTCATACATGAGGCAAGGGATATCAACAGGGACAACAACATAAAAACTATCGTTTTTAAAGGCAAGACATCAATGTGCCCTGAAAACCTTGACTATGAGGAATGCCGGCTTAAAGGAGAAAACACCTATGATCTCCTTGATTTTGAGCGGGAAGTTTCTTCAAAGGAAAAAGAACTCAAAGATGCCTTTGAAAAATACAAAAAAACAAAAGACCCTGCTCTTTATGTCCTCAGGAACGAGCTTGAAAAAGAGCTCGATGATGCCCGAAAAAAGGCTCAGTCCATGAGGAATAACTCCTGTGCAAAACTTTATGAAGTCCTCAAGTTCGAGGGAAATGAATTTTCTTCCTGGCTGTTTTCTAGTGTGAGGAGTCCAGAAGAAATTATGGAATATGCAGAAGACCGGGGCATGTGCGGGTATGAACTGCTTAAAAAAGAACTCAAAAACACAGAGCTTCTTGTATGCAATTTCCATCATGTGTTAAGTGCCGAGATCTTCTCAACCCTCCTTAAATGGCTTGAGAAAGACCCTGAAGATGTCATTCTGATCTTTGACGAAGCTCATAACATTGAGGCTTCAGCCCGTTCCCATTCTTCCATAATGCTTTCTGAACTGACCGTCGAGAAAGCCCTCTCTGAAGTGGGAGAGATCCCTGAGCCTGAGAGCTCTCCTGTATTTGGAGGAGGGCCAGGACCGGGTATAGGGATTCCTCTTGATGAGGACTATGCTTCCCGGCTTTATGCCAAAAGGCTCTTTTCCTGTTTGTTAACAGCTATAAGGGATACTTATGACTCCAAGCTGAAGTTTGGAGAAAGGAAGAGGCTTGGAAGGCACTGGCAGGACATACAGATCAGCGACCCTTATGAACGCCATGATGTCCTGAAGGTACGCTTTTTGCGGGACGCAGAGAAAGAAGGGTTTGCTGATGAAGAAACAGTTCTGGCCCGGCTGAGGGAAATCGGAGAGTTCGGAGGCAGGCTGGAAGAGATTTATGCCGAAAACTACAAAAAAGGGCTTCTTTCCGTGCCCAAGCGTTCCCAGATCCGCTATGTTGCTGATTTCCTTTCTTCTTACCTTGTGCTTTCTGACAGGCTGAACTACTATCCAATTCTTAACATTCGCAGGGACTTTAAAAGTGATAGGGTAGTTGGCAGGATTGAACTCTTCACCTGCATTCCTAAGAATGTGACTCAGCCTTTGCTTGATTCTGTTTATTCGGCAGTGTTAATGTCTGCTACCCTAAGGCCTTTTGAGATGATCAAATCAACACTTGGAATCTCGCGGGAAGCAGAAGAAATCACTTATGGGACAACTTTTCCACTGGAGAGAAGGCTTACCCTTGCGGTTTCTGTCCCTCCTCTCTTTGCAAAAAATAGGGACAGCCCTGAGACACTGGAAGGGTTGAAAGAGGCGCTTCTTGCTGCTACTCTTGCCTCGCCCGGAAATGTAATCATTTATTTCCAGAGCTATGCTGAAGCACTCCGCTATACGAAGCTCCTTGAGCCTGATCTTTCGGCTCCGATTTTCCTTGATGAAGTCGGGGTCTCAGCCCAGGAAATCAGGCAGAAGTTTTTCAAAATAGGGGAGCAGGGAGGAAAAGCTGTGCTCATAACCTATCTCTGGGGGACCTTGAGCGAAGGTGTTGATTTCAGAGATTCCCGAGGCAGGACTGTAATTGTCGTGGGTGTGGGATATCCGGCTCTAAATGACAGGATAAAAGCTGTCGAGTCGGCATATGATACGGTTTTTGGTTGCGGAGAAGGCTGGGAATTTGCAGTCCAGGTGCCGACTATCAGGAAGGTAAGGCAGGCAATGGGAAGGGTTGTCCGCTCCCCGGGGGATTTTGGGGTAAGAATACTCCTTGATGCCCGCTACCAGGGATCTCAAATGCGCAAGCTGGGTAAATTTTCGGTTTTCGGATACTTCCCACCTGAAGAAAGTAGAGAGTTTATTGATGTGGCTACAAAGGATGTGGGGAGTCTGCTAGAAGAATTTTTTGCAAATTTAGCTCCCTATAAACCCGGAAAAAATGAGTCTGAAAAAAATGAGCCGGAATCTCCGGCTTCATGCAGACCGGAGTTCGGGAGCCTCGCAGAAAAACTCTGAAAGCGAAATAGCTCCGTTACTCCAGCCCTGTCAATTTTATCGTGTAACCTGCATTCGGCAGGTCGACATTAAAAATCAGAACATTTTTCTTGATGTCGTTTTATGCTATCCCCAAGCTAGAAATGAGATTGAAAGTTGGTTAACATGTGGCTCAACTATCACCACATATATAAATACTGGATCATTTTTTCATAAATTTAGTATGAGATATTATTATGAGATATTATTAATTGATCATATGTAAACCTAAAAGTTGCGTACAAATACTATGAATTATTTCAAAATCGGTATCAACAAAAATTATGAATAATTAATTGTCAACCTGCCGAATGTAGGATATTGGTTCTGCGCGTGTATTTAATGGCAATAGGACTTACACAGTTGGGGAGTGAAATCGGGCACATGCGGAGTTGTCAACATTAGTCTGATTTATATGGTTAAGTCTTTTCCATTTATGGTTTTTAGTTCAACTGCGTAAGTCCTAATTTATTCTTAATTTATAATCCCTCCATCCACTAAAGATATTTGGGGGTAAAATCTGTATACGGGTAAATTGATTTATTAGTAAGTAAGTTTAATTTTCTTCAAAAGCTAAAAATATAAAACCACAGAAATTAAATATTTTAATACCTGAATTTTTATCTCCAGATCAAACCCCTTATACTCCAAAACCTTATTTTATTGGAGAATATGTGAACTAATATAAACATTCTTTTTTGGATTAATACTTTTTAATAGAAATAAAAAACAATGTTTTTGTAGAAGAGCGAGGCAATGCCCTTTGGGATAAAAGATTAAATAGTTTACTTCAATTAATTAAATAGTTTCTTTTTACAGCTTCTGGATTTCCTATTAAAACCAGATGAGCAAAACAAAAGTAGATCTTCAAAAGTTACTAAAAAGAAACTGGCATATCATTCCAATAATCATATTTAGGGCAATGAGAGTTGTGTTTGGAATTGCAAATGCAGAATTGAATAAATAGTATTATAATAACTATATACCGAAAGTATAAAAAAGATAGATCACATTTATTATAAACGCAAACAAATGATACCACACAAGGGGGATTTAAAAGATGGGCGTAGACGAAACCATCAAACAAATTGCAAGCGAACTTGAAAAAATTTCAAATACGAAAACTGTTGTTGGAGATCCTATTACTGCTGCCGGAAAAACAATCATCCCTGTTTCCAAAATTTCAATAGGTTTTGGAGGAGGAGGCGGGGAAGGCAAAAAAGAAAATCAGTCCGGGTACGGAGGAGGAGGCGGTGCAGGTGCGAAGATCGAGCCTGTTGCTTTTATCATGCTCTCCGAAGATGATGCAAAAATCTTCAGGGTTTCTGAGAAAAGCGAGATAAGTTCAGTTCTCAGTTCCCTCCAGGAAGTCGTGCCAGAATTAGTGGAAAAAATTAGAGGCAAGACCGGGAAACATAAAAAAGAAGAGGGTCCGGAAGTCTGCAAAACAGAAGTTAAAGAACAAACAGAAGCATGAGTTAAGAAAGGGGGCTGTTTCCACTAACCCCCCCTGGTTAAACCTTTTTAAGGATTTTTCCAGAAATCAGAACTAATGCTAAGGGTATTCAGGATAGTAAAGACTGTCTTTTTCCCTCAACTTGTTCAGTATGCTTGCCATATACCTCATCATTTTGTTTTTTTTACTTATTTTATTTGTACTTCTTACAGCAATAGTCCTCACTTTCAAGCTCAAGGTCCTGAGTTTGGAAGATGAGAAAGAACTGAGAGGCATATTTACTGTTAAATGGCTGTTTTTTTCCCGTACTTTTTTAATCGGAGAACCAGGGGAGAAAAAATGCCTTTCTGAAGAGCCGGACGAAGCGGGAAAAGAAACAAAAGTGGGAAAAGAACCAAAAGTGGAAACTGAATTCAAAATGGAAACTGAATTAAAAGTGGAAGATGAATTCAAAATGGAAAATGAATTTCCACAGGGCAAAAAAGGACCTGAACAAAGCAGAAGTAGAGAAAATGCTCTTCCAGAAGCAGAACATAAGACGCGGGTAGAAGAAGTAAGAGGGCCCGGAGAAGAAACAGCTGAAGAGAAAACGGCAATTCTTGAAGGTAAAGAGAGAATTGAGGCTAAGGCAGAAACTCAGGTTAAAAAGAAAAAAGGTATATTTGAAAGGATAAAAGGGAAAAAAAGAGCAGATGAGAAAGGTAATGTTGAAGCAGAGAAAGGAATGACTGCCAGAGATAAGCTTCACTTGGGCCTGGAAGCTTACAAAGCCCTTCGAATACCTCTTTTCCGTTTGTTTTCCGATTTGCTTAATGCAATAAAAATAAAAAACCTGAAAGCTGAACTTACTTTTGGGCTTTCCGATCCCGCGGATACAGGGATGCTTTGTGGGTTTATACATGCCCTTCTGGGAACGGTTTACAGCCGCTGCCGGAACTGTAGTTTTTCAGTAAATCCTGTTTTTATGGAATCGCTGCTGGATTTTCAGGGGAGCGCGGAGATCCGTGTAAAAATTTATTCGTTGATTTTCTCACTCTTAAATTTTATATTTAACGGGAAAACTTTATCATTTACTTATTCGATTCTTAAGGAAAAACTTCGGGGTAGTTCGAAGATAAACTCCTAAGCTTTATGAATAAGCAATGAGGATACAGATAATATGATCAATGTGGTGTCTCCATCCAGACTGCATCTCACCCTTATCGATCTCAATGCAGAGATTGGCAGGGTCGATGGAGGAGTAGGAATCACTCTTGAGTCACCCGGCCTGGAAATTTCAGCATCTGAAGCGGATACGGTTGAAGTTGTGGGTTCTTCCCTTTTCGCAGGAAGGATGATAAAAGCAGCAAAAGCTGTGCTTCCACCAGGAAAAGGAGTCAAAATCCATATTAAAAGGGATTTTCCTGACCATGTAGGTCTTGGCTCCGGAACCCAGGTTGCACTTTCGGCCGCCGTCGCCGTAAACAAGATTTATGGACTTGGTAAAAGTGTAAGGGAACTCGCAATTGCCGTAGGTAGAGGAGGAACTTCTGGAATAGGAGTTGCTGCTTTTGAAAAAGGAGGATTCTTAGTTGACGGGGGGCACAGGTTCAAGGAGAAAGGTGGATTTTCCCCTTCTGCAGCCAGCCGTATGCTTCCAGGACCTGTACTTTTCAGAGGAAGTTTTCCTGACTGGAATATTGTCATTGCAATTCCCAATACCAAAGGAGCTCATGATGCAGAAGAAGTAGATATTTTCAAAAAGTTCTGTCCCATACCTGTCTCGGAAGTTCAGGAAATCTCTCATGTAATACTTATGCAGATGCTTCCTGCAATTGTCGAAGAAGATATCGAAAGTTTCGGCAGGGCAATCAACCATTTACAGACTGCGGGCTTTAAAAAGAAGGAAGTTGAGCTTCAGCCCGAGGTTGTGCTCGATGTCATGAAATATATGCAGGACAACGGAGCAAGTGGTTCAGGAATAAGTTCTTTCGGACCTGTTGTATATGGAATTGTAGGGAGTCCGGGAGAAGCCAGAAATATCCAGAAAGAAGTCCAGCATATGCTTGATGAATCACTCGGCGGAGAAGTGATGCTTACAAAGGGAAGGAACCGGGGTGCGGAAATCTTCGGAGGCTCCGATTGAAAATCAATACATGGTTTGGAGTTCTTGACCTGGGAAGTAATGGAGAACTGCTCACCTCTGAGCTTTTTCCAAAGACTGTAAGAGAGCTTGCTCTCCGTTCGCTTTCTCTGAAGGACAGCAGGCAAAATCTCCCTCCTGAAGGTTTTGATCTGGCAACTGCGGCAATAGAGTGTGGCTTTGCAGATTCTTTTTCTGAATACTATTCTCTTTTGCACGAAGTAACCCTGGAAAGCGTGAAAATTCAGGTTTCAGAGGCTCTCACCCCTGACCAGCGTGTTATTCAGGCAGTGGAAGCTCTGGACGACATTAATGAAACCACCAATTCTCTTTCTGAAAGGCTTTTTGAATGGTATGGAGGTTATTTTCCCGAAAGCGGGCTCATAGGGGAAGCACTTGCGGCTTTTATCGTAAAATATGGCTCCCGCGAGAATATATCTCCTGAAGACCCTATTTATTTAAGAGCCAGGGATTCTATGGGCGCAAGACTTGAAGCTGCAGATGAAGTTCTCCTTAAAGGTTTTGCAGAGAGCGTCTGCAGTCTCTACGAAAGACGGAAACATGTTGAGGCTTACATTGAGTCCAGCATGGAAACTCTTGCCCCCAACTTGACAATGCTGGCGGGCCCCATGCTTGGGGCAAGGCTCATAAGTATTGCAGGCAGCCTTGAAAAACTTGCTTCCTTTCCTTCAAGTACCATTCAGGTAATAGGAGCAAATAAAGCTCTCTTCAAGCACCTGCGTGCCAGGGCTCCATCTCCCAAGCATGGCGTAATCTACAGCCATCCCATTATCAACACCTCTCCGTGGTGGGTTCGGGGAAAAGTTGCAAGAGCACTCGCAGCAAAACTTTCCCTTGCTGCAAGAATTGATTTTTATTCCGCAAAAAAAGACCCTTCTCTTGCAGGTAAACTTGAAGAAAAGGTCAGGAAGCTCAGGGCTGAAAACCCCAGGCCTCCCCAAAAGCGTCAGGAAGGCAGGGCAAAGCCAAAAAAGAAAAGGAGGAAGTAAATGCCCGAAATAAGGTTGCTTTCCGAAGGGATTTTCGAGCTTACTAAAGATAAAAAGCAACTTTCCACCCTTAGCCTTGACCCTGGAAAAGTCGTTTATGGAGAAAAGCTGATTTCTGTTGAAGGGAGCGAATACAGGACCTGGGACCCCCGCAGGAGCAAGCTTGGAGCAATGGTCCTCAAAAAATTCGATATCCCTTTTAGAAAGGATTCAAAGGTTCTTTATCTGGGGGCTTCCTCAGGTACAACGGTCAGCCATGTATCTGACATTGTATCCGAAGGGGCAGTATACTCTGTTGAATTTGCTCCAAGAAGCATGCGCGATTTCATAGGGCTTGCTTCCAGACGCAAAAATATTTTCCCTATCCTGGCTGACGCGGGAAAACCGGACAGTTATGCCCATATTGTCGAGCCTGTAGATGTCATCTTTCAGGACGTTGCCCAGCCCAACCAGGCAGAGATTGCTGCAAGAAATGCTTCCCGCTTTTTGAAAAAAGACGGGTATCTCCTGCTTTCTATCAAGGCTCGCAGCATTGACACTGCGGCAAGCCCGAGGGAAATCTTCAAAGAAGAGGTAAAAAAGCTTGAACAGGCTTTCGAACCCGGATTCGAAATTTTGACTGCCAGGGAACTTCTGCCTTATCATGAAGACCATCTTGGAGTGCTGGCAAAGTTAAAGGAATAAGTCCCAATTTTTATCCTTTTTTAGAAGGTTGAGCTTTTCTAGGACCTATTTAATCAGGACTCTTTGAACGGCTGCATAAATCACTTTCAAAATGAGTACTTTCATAGAGATTATTTATTAAAACCTGATCTGTTAAAGGCTGTTTTACCTTTTTATATTTATAAATAATCTCTTTTTCGTGACAGGAATCAGTTTTTTCCACTCAACGACCGAATCTTCATAAAATTCATATTCATCTACAGTCTTATCCGATAATTTGCCGTCTACTTCATACACATAAAAGCCCTCCTCACCGTCCGTAGAGACAACTTTTATTTTGTCTCCCATTTTTCTTACTTCGATGGCGGCTACACTTTTCAGGGCTTCTAGCAGACTCGTACCTTCTTCGATTTCAAGCGTCCTGTTTTCTGCAAAATGGTCAAGGAAAGAATAGACATTGTTTATTTTTATGCCTATCATATGGGTATTTCCAAACTTTTTCCTTTCAATAAGTTCGGCTTTTTCCAGTATTTTTACATGTTTTGCAGCTACGGGTACGGAAATCCCTATCTCCCTTGCAATGCCGGAGATATGCTTCTCTCCTTCACTCAGGCTTTCAAGAATTGAAAGGCGTGTATTGCTTGAAACTGCTTTGAAGAGGTTTTCTCCTCCTCCTCCATTCATTCTTTAATCCCTCTGATACTTACTACCATGATGATCTTCTATTTTACCTCAAATACTTATAATTATTGTTCTTATTAAAACAAGTAAAGTATGTTTTGATACCTTTTGACTTCTTTTTTTTTTGGGTATTCTAACAAATTTACTTTAATTAATCTTCTTCATTTTTTTATTTTTCAAAAAATGTTGAAAGTTAACAGGGCAAATTTGCATGTTATTTTTCTTAACTTTTGTTTTTTACTTACTATCCATTCTACCTGGTTCTTTTTTTAAATTACTTTTATTTTAATCCATTTGAATATCTATTCTATAACTTTTATAATAATCTATATTCAAATCTCCCTTCAGATTACCAGGAGTTAAATTTTTCCTGCCAAAAAACATCATCTATTGCACTTGTTACCCAAAAAGATAACAAACGTTACCCAAAAACCAGTTTTTATTTAATACTTCCATAGATGCTCAGAAGGTACTATGGACTCTACAACGTTAACTGTTATTGGAATTATGATAGGTATCCTTATCTTCGGAATTAAAACAGGATTAGGCTGTGGATTTTCAAATATCAATACGCGAGAAATTCTTACAATTGCAGGCAGTTACTTTTTTCTTGCCCTTTTATTCGGAAGCGTTGCTGACCGCATAAGTCTTGACGCGTTTGAACGTCTTTCTTCAATGGGCATGGGAATCCATGTTCTTGTCTCCCTTCTTCTTATAGGGGCCGGGATTTACACCCAAAAAATGTGGAATTCAGGAAAAGATGTTTCCAGACACACTTTCCTTGCTATATCCATGCCCTGCCCGGTCTGCCTTGGAGCTCTTGCAGTATCCTGTATGCTGCTCTCAGAAAGCCTCAACTTTTCCGGGCTAAAAATAGGGTTTTTTGTAGGGATTGCCTTTTTCACAGCAGTGCTAGCTTCTTCTTTTCTTTTCAGGTTTGCAAAGACCCATATGGGAAAGACTCCAGAAACTATGGGAAGCGCCATGGTGCTTCTTGGGATCTATTATCTTTTAGGGGCTATTCTAATCCCGGCATACATGCAAATAAAACAGATGAACCTTGTTTCTACAGGTGGAGGAGAGACGGAAATCTTGCCTCTTATAGCTTTTGGGGTCATTATCCTTGCAGGTTTTTTAATGGACCGCATAAGGAGGCATGACCTGTGAGTGTGATGGGACTATTATCTAACATGATGAATGTCTTCTCAACTGCTTTGCTGATTCCGGTGATGTTTCTCCTCACTCTCCTTGTGTTTTTGTCCCTGATTCTACTGGGAGAGTTCCTCTCAGAATACTCAAAGAGGCACAGGGACTGGGATAATCTTGAAACAAACTGCAAAAAACTCGAGAATGGCCTGAAGAGCTCGGATTTTATGGAAGCTTCCAGGGCTCTTGAGAATATAAAACAAAATTACATGGTAACTTCCTTTGCAAGAGATGCTTCCAAATATTTGAAAGAGCGGCATCTCCCCGCAATTGAGAGGCTTTCGCAGGAATATGAAATCCAGATGGCAAAACGCCTTGAGCCTACAAAGATAATTTCAACGATTGGTCCTATGCTGGGACTTATGGGGACTCTGATTCCATTAGGTCCTGCTCTTATAGGGCTTTCGACAGGAGACCTTGAAACCCTTGCACATAACCTGATGATCGCCTTTGCAACAACTGTTGTAGGGCTTTTTGCGGCCGGAATCAGCTACGTGCTTACTCAGGTCAGGCGGCGCTGGTACTGGGAAGATATGTCTGATATTGATTATATTCTGGGTACAATTGAGGAAAATAGCTGAGGGCTGGTATCTTTCAATAAGGAGGAATAAAATCATGCGAAAAACCAGAAGGTACAGGCGCACAGGGCTTTTAGATGATGAGGATGAGCAAAACCCAATGGCTAACGTCGCCAATGTTTTTGACGCTGCAATGGTCTTTTCTGTGGCTTTGCTCGTAGCCCTTGTGATGTCCTATCAACTCCCGGAACTTCTGAGCTCTAATGAGGATATTACAATTATAAAAAATCCTGGAGCCGATGATATGAAGATAATCATCAAGGAAGAAGGAAAACCCATAGAAGTCCTGAATATGACAGATAAAATCGGTGGAGGTACAGGGGAAGCTCTCGGGACGGCTTATAAGCTGGCTGACGGAAGGGTGGTTTATGTGCCTGAAAGCTCTGAGGAAAATAGTACATCTACTTTAACTGATTCATCCGATTCCGTTTAATTTTTCCCTAATTTACACAAATGTGAAATGCGGCGTAAATAAATCGCCGTATTTTTTCCTTTTCATCTGATCCTGAACACAATTTTTTCATAAACTCTGCATATTTTTTTGTCTTTTTTAATTAAGGTCTATTTATTGTTTTAATTTCGTAAAATTGCTATAAAATTGCTTCTTTACCCTAGAAGCTAATAATCGTGAGCCAAAAACCTCTTTTTATATATTCTTCCCTCGTGATCTGAATGTAAAATCTCTCTAAACAGAATCGGCCACTCACTTTTAAGAGGAAATTTGGAACTGAATTAAAAATTACAACCTAAATTTTTCACTCTATCTTTTAAAATTTGAAGGCTGTATCAGTGAATATTTCGATATTAGAATAATTTCAAATCAACCTTGTATTGTGGAATAGCATTCCGTTTTTTCATAGGATGATCAGGATTCACAATACGATGGTGGGATGAAGTACGTATGTCACAAAGTGGTTACTGGTTTCATGTTCAGCAGTTCTTTTATTGCTGGCACAGAATGTATCAGCTGTTGAAAACAAGGTAAAATAACTATAATTCTTCTGTAAGGCCCTGAACTCCTTATAAATTATCTGAGGGATGATATGTATAAAAAGGCTTATTTGTTGTTCTTAAGTGTATTACTTTTCCTGGTTTTTATACCAGGTGTACTGGCTGACGAAAATAAGATAAACATAACTTATGTTGCATATTCTCCAAGTGATGCTCTGGAGTTAGCCAGCCATACAAATCAATACAGCAGATCTATAGAATACACCTATATCCCTGCATATAATCCCACTACATATGGGGCAAGCGATGAGCTTCTTGCAGCGGGGATGAGTGGTTTCCTCAATACACAGGATGTAGTCTTCTGCCAGATGCTCGGTAAATCTGTATATGAAGCAATGGATGAAAGTTTCAAAGCGGCTTTCGATAATGGTGTTTCACTTCTGGCAATTCAATCCGCAGATACCCCTTCTTATTTTGCTTATGATTCTGACGGTTCTGCTAACGATTCCATAAACAATTATTACAACAACATGGGCACTGAAGGAAATGGGCTCAAGAATGCGGAAAACCTATTGATATATCTTGCAACAGAATACGGAGGGCTCTCGGAGAACAGTGTAGATTCTAACAGCGCAATGAACCTGGGAAACGATTTTCTTTTTATTCTGGGCACAGAGGTCAATGAGCCTGCGCTTAAAAATGCTGCATCAAATCCCGGCATTTCATCGGAATTGAATGTAACTATTTTCACAAAGAACGAAGCAGTTCCGGAAGGGTTTGATTTCTCTAAATATTCGGTGGTCTTTATCGAGTCTCAGGAAGAATCCACAGTAGAAAGCTGGAAAACAGGCATCGCTTCTGCTGAAGTAAAGGGTTCCATGGTTATAGGTTACAACCTTTCGCCTAACATTACCTTCCCTAACGTTGACCTGTACTCTGAGAACTACACTGGCATTGAAAGATACTGGGTGCAGGGCGGCGAAACGAACATGGAAAACATGCTCAAATTAATGGGGCAGAAGTTCTCGGGTGTTTGGGGAGGAGAAACGATTGCTGAGCCTGTAATCTTACAAGCAAAGACTAAGATCACATACATTATCAATTCAGACTCCGCCGCTTCTTACCTCAAGCAGGTACTTACCGAAAGGAAAGTCATCACAGATCTCTTCGATGTTAATGTTATGACAGGGCTCGAAGCTGTAAACACCACACTGAATGTTTCTGATGATGATGTAGTCATGCTGTATATGGTCGGTGCAAATGAGTTTCCTCAAATCAAAGATGAGCTTCTTGTAGCAAAGGGGAACGGTGTACAGATAGGAATGTTCGGTATGCTTCCAGACCCATACGGCGTTGCAACTCTAAACATGTCGGAACCCCCTTACAGTGCAATGAAGGATTATCTGTATAATAACGGCTATAAGAATATGGAGAACTGGGTTCGCTGCATAGGGGCAACTCTTGAAGGTGTTTATATTGAGTATTCTCCTGCAGAAGAACCGGAAATCTCTGAGGATGGTATTTACCATCCGGATGCGTTTCCCAGAATCTTTGAGAACAGTACGGAATATCTGGAATGGTATGCTGGCCATGGATATAACCAGCCAGCTCCTACGATAGGAATAATCGGAGGCAAATTTGGCAGTAGTCCTCTTGAATTCAATATCGGAAATGCCATAATCAGGGAACTTGAGTCCAGGGGATGTAATGTAATTTATACTTCCTACAAAGTATGCACGGATGATGTGGATTATTTCACCAGTAATGGGACAGTACTTGTTGATTCTATCATTTCATTGAAAGGTTTCTATCTCAACTATGATGACCATGAAAAAGGGGTAGAATATCTCGAAAGATATAATGTCCCTGTAATAAAAGGAATAGAAGATTACTACCAGACTCCTGATGAATATAATGAAAGCGTATCCGGGTTAAGTTCCAGCTCAATTGCCTATCAAGTTGCTCAGCCTGAAATCGACGGTCTTACAGATTACATATGGGTGGCTGGAAGAGTCAAGAGCGATGTTACAGGACAGTATTATTATGAGACTCTGGATTCTCAGGTTGAATGGATCTGCAGCAGAGCTATTGCCTGGGCAGAGCTTGGAAGAAAGGAAAATGCAGATAAAAAAGTCACTATTCTGTATTATAACCATGATGGTGGCAAAAATAACATTGGAGCCAGTTATCTTGACATCGGCTCAAGCTTGTCCCTGCTTCTGGAGGAGATAAAGACAGCAGGGTATTACACCGGTAACAACACTACTCCAAACGGTAGTGAATTCATAGACCTGTTCATTAAAAGCAGGAATGTTGGTACATGGGCACCCGGAGAGCTTGAAAAAGTTGTTGAATCCGGACTTGTAACTCTCCTGCCTGCAAATGAATATCTTGAATGGTATAATGCTCTTCCTGAAAGCGTCCGCGCCGAGGTTGAAGGAACGTGGGGAGCAGCTCCAGGCAAGGTAATGGTCTATGAAAACGAGAGTGGGAAGCATTTTGTAATTCCAACTATACAATTTGGGAATATCAACTTCATACCTCAGCCAACAAGGGCAGGGCTTTCTGCTGAATCCCTGATATACCATAATTCCTCGATACCTCCGACACACCAGTATCTTGCAACGTATTTCTGGATCAACAATGTATACGATGCTGATGCCATTATTCATTTCGGCACCCACGGAACACAGGAATGGCTACCAGGAAAAGAGGTTGGGCTGTGGAGATATGACTATCCATCTATCATGGTGAATGAAACCCCTGTTATCTACCCCTATATCATGGATAATGTAGGAGAAGGTACTCAGGCCAAGCGTAGAGGAAATGCAGTAATTATCGACCACCTGACACCTCCAATTGTTGAATCAGGCCTTTATGGGGATCTTGCTACAATGAGAGATAAGATCGAGAGCTATCAGAAGGCTGCACGCAATAATGATACATCAATGATGGCGCTTTATCGCAACAGCACGATAGAACTGTATAACAATCTAAGTCTTGTGAATGACCTCAATGTCTCAACCGATGAATTAAACGCAATGACTGATGATGAATTCGAAAATTTTCAGGATACTGTACTGCATGACTTTCTGGATGATCTGGAATCCACACTAATGCCTTACGGACTCCATATTTTCGGTGTAGCTCCTGAAGGAGAAAAACAGGTGGCTATGGTAATGTCCATGCTTGGAGGCAATTTCACCGACCATATTTATAATTCAATATCCAGCGGGAATATAAGTGAGGACTACCTGGAAAATGAAACGCGTTCAACTGCTCTTTTACTTTTGAATGCTATTTTGCTCAATGGAAGAAACGTGTCAACTGCACAGCTTGACATTCTCGGTGAAACAGACGACAATATAAAATCTGATCTTAATCTGGCACTTGAGTATGCTGAGAACCTGAACCAGACCTCCCGTGAAATAAACCAGACTCTGCGTGCACTTAATGCGGAGTACATTAAACCAGGCACAGGAAACGACCCAATCCGCAATCCAGGAGCATTGCCCACAGGGAAGAACTTCTACAGTTTTGACCAGAGAACGATTCCTGATGAAGAAACTGAAAAAATGGGCAATGTTCTCATAAATAACTGGCTTGATGAGTATTATGCAGAAAATGGTGCATATCCAAATAAAGTAGCCTTTACGCTCTGGTCTGTTGAAACTATGCGTCATGAAGGACTCATGGAAGCAGAGGTCTATGCGCTCCTGGGCATGAAATTGGAAAGATCCAGCGGCAGGGTAACCGGATTTACTGTGATCCCTCAGGAAAATATGACACATCCGAGAATTGACGTGTTACTTGTACCTTCAGGACTTTACCGTGATACTTTCCCATATCATATTGAATTGATGGACACGGCAGTACGCATGGTTGCGGAGCTCAATGAAACAAATGAGACAAACTATGTAAGGTGGAATTCCCTGAAAATTAAAGATTCAATGCTGGAAAGCGGATACGATGAGAGTACGGCACATAATATCTCGATGTCAAGGGTCTTTAGTGAAGCTCCGGGTACTTATGGAACTGGAGTTAGCGAGGCTGTAGAGGCAAGCGACACCTGGGATAATGAATCTAAAGTTGCAGATCTATTTATTTCCAGGATGTCTAACATTTATGGTCTTAATGATTGGGGCACCAATTACGAAGACATATTTAAAAGGAATCTGGAAGGTGTGGATACATCCATGCATAGTGATACATCAAACCTCTATGGACTCATAGACAATGATGATTACTATTCCTACTTCGGAGGTCTTTCACTTGCTGTGAGGTCGCTGACAGGAGAAACCCCTGATATGTACATATCTGATCTGACAAGTGTAGATAACTCAGAAATAGTCACGCTGAATGAGGTTTTCAGGGCAGAGCTGCGTTCAAGGTACCTCAATTCCAAGTGGATTTCAGGCATGATGGAGTTCGACTACCAGGGTGCCAGAGAGATGATGAAATTCACGGAATATATGTGGGGCTGGGATGCGACTACTCCTGAGCTTGTTAAGGATTCAGACTGGAACCAGATATATGATGTATATGTAAATGACAGGTATGATCTTGGCCTGGACGAATACTTCAAGGAAAACCCATACCAGTATCAGGCTATGACTGCCAGGATGCTCGAAACCTCAAGAAAAGGCTACTGGGATGCTTCTGATGAGGTTATCCAGAATTTAGTTAAAGAATATGCTGAATCTGTAGTCGAAAGTGGGGTCACCTGTTGTCACCATACCTGTGGAAACGCCCTGCTTGACGAGTATATCCAGGGTGTAATGTCAGTTCCGGGGGTTGTTGACCAGGCAACTGCAGATGAATATAAGAGGTTGATGCAGGAAGCAACTGAACCTCCCCAGCAGCAGTCCAGTGAAAGCAGTAGCAGCCATAGAAGAAAAGGTCAACAGACAAGTGTTGCCGAAAAATTCAACCAGACTGCTAAAGCAAAGACCGAAGAATCCGTAAGCAATCAGACTGTTCAGAATTCTGATGCCGGTTATGGTGTAAATTCTCCAGAGCCTGCTCCTGAGGTCCACCAATCTGCAGATCCCAATTACGTGGAAGGCTATGAGATGCAGAAAGAAGAACCAGTAGAAGAAGAAAGTGGAGGGATGTCTTTCTCCGGTGCTGATATTTTCGGAGTTCTCTTCGTGCTTGCAGCAGTGGGTGGGATCTATCTGGGATTCAGAAAAAAGAAGTTTTAATTCTTCAGTTAAATGCGGCGTTAAATAATAACGCCGTATTTTTTTGGGAGTATTTTCGGGAATTGTTGTTATTTCCCTGAGCCTCTATTTTGTGTATTGAGATTTTTGAAACATTTTACCTGAATAGCTAACAATTATACTCAAAAACCGTATTTTATGTACCTTATCACTAATGTATGATGAAAATATAAGTTCTAAATTTCAGTTTTGGAATTGATCTATAATTCCATTTCCCCCAATAACAATTCTTGCTAACAAACCCCCTTGACATTATATTTGATTGATTCATTAATCAATTTTTTCAAAAAGCTCTGGATAATCTTTTTTTAATTCAATAAGTGACTTTTTTGGAATCAGGTTTTCAGAGCCCCTATCGTTTATTTTCCGAGCTGGAACTCCTGCAATCCCGATATTTGGTTCTGTAAATGACTTGTTTACGACTGAATTAGCCCCTATAGCTATCCCATCCGCTATTATTATATCTCCAAATATTTTTGCTCCGGGGCCGATGTAAACATGATTTCCTATTTTTGGCGTCAAAACTTCAGATCCTGCCCCTGCTTTGGATCCGATGACCGTACATACATGTATCCTGCAGTTTTCACCAACTCTTGCATTTCCGTTGACAACAATCGTACCTCGATGACTTATGGACAGTCCTGGACCAAAGACATTTGGCTTAATTTGAAAACCAAAGAACATGCTTAGCAGGCGAAACTTTGAGTATAGATAATAATAGTAGGGGAGGTAAAAAATAGAGTTTTTGCAATTTTTATAGTACTCAACCTTTCTTAATAATCTCTGAAATACCCATACTTCATCAAATAATAACCTTGGTTTTTTTCTTTTTATGCCTAAAGCAATTTTATCTGCTTCTAAATAATATTTATACTCCTGTTTTGATTTTATCATAAACTATATTTTTAAGTCATAGAATATTAATCTTCTTATTTTGACCTGGAGCTGCCAGCAAGAATTCTCCTCCCCAAGAGTAAAGCAACAGGCAGGATATGAGGGCGCAGCTGGCGGAATTTACATGGTATTCAGGGAAAATATTTTAAATCTCCAGTTGAATGTGGCGTAATTAAATCGCCGTATTTTTCTCTTTTTATTGTATCTAACTCTAATTTTTTATGAAGCCCGTTTATTTTTGTTTTTTTGAATTAAAGTATATTTATACTTTTAACTTATATAAATACGTTTTAAAATTGCTTTTTTTATTTAAATAGCTAACAATTCTTATCTAAAAACCGTTTTTATGTGTTTTTAGGACTTACGCACTTGAAATGTAAAATCAGACAGATGCATCAGACACATGCGGGCTCAACAACATTATTTGAGTTCATACAGTTAAGTAACTTCCACTCGTGGTTTTCAATTCAACTGCGTAAATCCTATGTTTTATATCCCTTATTCTCTAATATTTGCTCTCGAAAACAGAATCGTTTACCTGCTTGCTTTGGAAGTTTATTGTTTTGAATTAAGGGTCAAAACTGAGATGGTTTAATTAAATTTTTAAACTTTAAGAGCGTTTCTTTACAAGCTCCTAACATTAGCAAGCTTTTGAACTGAAATATTCTGATGAGTCAGTTTTTCTTTTAGGTACTCAGTTTCTTCCTGGTACTCAGGGCGCAAAATACCTTCCGAGGGAACAAAATATGCAAGAAAAATTTATAATGATACTGGTTTTTGTTATGTTCCTGTTGGCATCGTTATCAAATATTCTGTTCTGGTTGAAGTTGCCCAGGATTCAAAGAGCTGAGGAATTTTAAAATTTAGATTTAGAACCGGCGCAAAAATAAGTGCCATAAATTTTCTTTTTTCGGGTTAATAAGCTCACTTTTTTAGGAAATTGGCTATTCTGATTTTTTACCATAATTCAGGACCAATTATGCTCATTTTTCTCAAAAACGCAATCTTCTCCATCTTACCCAAATAGCTAATAATTGTAAGCCAAAAACTGCATTTTATATATTTTATTCCCTAATGCTCCGAGCATTCAAAATAACATACAGAATCGGCTGCTCATTTGTCGAGGAAGTCCTGGGTTAAAATTTATAGCCAGAAACAAGAGCTTCCAATTTCCTCTAAAAACTGGACAGCTGTTTTTGTGTAAATTCCTGAAATTCTCAAACTTCTTTAATAAAATCATCTGATGAGCCGGGGACCTTGATTATTTTTTTCCGCTGTGTTCCAGGGTTCATTCTTGTGGGGATAAGATGTATATGGCACAAAGTAGATTACTGGTTTTATGTTCGGTGGTACTTCTACTGCTGACACAGAACGTATCGGCTGATGAAAATCAGGTAAACATTACTTTTATCTGTTATGATGGAAGCGCCCTTGCTGCGGCAAAGGAGTCCAATCCATACAATGCAAGTATAGATGTAACATATATTTCGGGGTATTCGGACTTTAGCAATGTCACCTTTGAAAACCAGGATGTAATATTTACTTACATGCTCTGGGCTCAGTTCACTGATATTGGGGATGACCTTGAGAATGCTCATGATAATGGGACTGCGCTCATAGATATTTCCTCCATGATGGACCCGGCACATATCAATACCTCAAGTTACGATAAGATTTTTTCCGGGACCAAACCATACAATTCTACAGAAGAGAAATTTTTCTACAATATGGGTTCCAGAGGAGTCCTGAAGAAAAACGCTGAAAATTTCCTGATCTATCTCGCAAAAACTTATGGAGATAAACCTGAGCTTACGGAAAGCTGGGTTTACGATGACCCACTTGAGTTTCCCGAAGCAGGGATTTACCATCCGGATGCCCGCTCTTCTACAAACGAATCTCAGCCCGACTGGTTTGAAAATGCCACTGATTACATTACATGGTACTCTAATTCGACTAAGTTAACCAGCTCAAACGAATCAAGACATATTTATGATAAGAGTAAGCCCACTATAGGGATGTGGTTCCATGCTTCCGATTATACGGGAGATAACCTTGAAGTCGTAGATGCCCTCATACGCGATCTGGAAGGAAAGGGCTGCAACGTAGTTGCAGGTTTTGATACCTTCAATGATATACACAGGTTTTATTTTGACGAAAATGGAGGACCTCTTGTCCAGTGTGTAATTTCTCTTAAGAGCTTCCGTTTGAATTACGAAGACCCTGATAAAGGTGTAGAGGAGCTTAAAGACCTTGACGTTCCTGTTCTCACCGGACTGGTCGTTACAAATCCTGCTAATTCTACTGACATAGCTGATGGTAATAGAGGCATCCCCAGCAGTGATGTTGTGTACAAGACACTGCTTCCGAGTATTGATGGGATCTTCGAATACGTTGTGATTGGATTTGATAATTATGATTCCGAATCCGGTGAAAGCAACTATGAACCTCTGCCCTCTCAGGTTGATTGGATGTCAAACAGGTCAATCAAGTGGGCAGAGCTGAAGTTAAAGGATAACGAGGATAAGAAAGTTGCTGTTATCTATTACAATTATCCTTCAGGAAAGGACAATATAGTGGCAAATTACCTTAACAGTACCCAGAGTATGTTTGATCTTCTTAATGCAATGAATAAAAGCGGGTATGAAGTCTCAGGAGTTCCTGACAACAGCAAGAACCTGTTGAAAATGCTCCAGGATCAGGGCATAAATATCGGTTCCTGGGCTCCCGGGGCACTGAACCAAATGGTCGAAAATAGGACTGAATGGGGAGTCCACCTCATACCAATGGAGACTTACAGAGGATGGTTTGAGTCTGAAATTCCGGAAAACCTGAGGGCCAGTGTAATAGCTGAATGGGGTGAGCCCTGGTCTGAAGACCTGCCTCAGGATAAGAGTGTTATGATCTATGAAAACGAGGCCGGAAAATACATTGTAATTCCCACAGTGCGTTTCGGGAATGTCTGGCTCATGCCTCAGCCTGCCAGGGGGACAGGGCAAAATAACGATACCCTTTACCACAGCAATGTTGTGCCGCCCACACACCAGTATATAGCTTTCTATCTCTGGCTGAACCACGAGTGGCAGCCTGATGCACTTATTCACGTGGGCACCCACGGTACGCATGAATGGCTTCCGGGTTCTACTTACGGTATGAACAGGACTTCTGATTGGTCAGCTCTGCTGCTTCAGGACCTGCCAAACATCTATCCGTATATTGTTGCCAATGTGGGAGAAGGAATAACTGCTGAGTACAGAGGAAATGCTCTGATTATTGACCACCTGACTCCGACTCTTGAAAGGAGCGGGCTTTACGGAGGCTTACTGAATCTCTCAATTAATGTCCAGCAGTACTACGACCCTGGCATTACTTCCCAGACCAGGGCAGGATACATGCAGGCTATAATAAACGAGATTTTAGCACTCAACCTCAGTGTTGATATGGGAATTGATAATGTAACTACTCTTCAAAATTTCAATGAAGAAGAATTTGATAGTTTCGTAAAAGATGTGCTTCACGAATATCTTGAAGATGTAGGGAATGAAAATATCCCATACGGAATGCATATTCTCAGCAGGGTCCCCGGGACGAACATGACAGACCCTGAGAAAGATGAACTCTCTGCAATGGTAAGGGCTATGCTTGGAGGAAGCTTTGAAGATAATGTCACTGCTGCCTTTTACCCTGAATCTGTTTATCCTCTCGGAATTCCGTTAAACGATACAAAAGTTACAAGACTTGTCTGGGAGGTCGTAAGCAATAATACGAGAATTTCCGATGCACAGGTCGAAATTTATGGAAATACCAGCAGTTCTGTTAGATTTGACCTTGAACTGGGACTTGAGTACAGGGACAGGCTTCTTGGCTGTGATGTGGAAATTGATAGAATTCTTTCAGCCCTGAATGGAGGCTTCATCCCGCCGGCTTCCGGGCTTGACCCTATTATGAACCCGGATGCAGTGCCTACAGGGCGCAATTATTACAGCATAAATTCGAAGCTATACCCTTCAAAGGCAACATGGGAGGTCGGGAAATCCCTTGCGGTCCAGATGCTTGAAGACTATTATGATAAGTACGGCGAATATCCTGAAAAGGTTTCATTTTCAAGGTTTGGGGTAGAGTTTATAGGCGACCACGGGACTCTTGAAGCCGAAGTGCTTTACATGCTCGGGGTCCAGCCTGTCTGGGACGAGTACGGATATGTGACCGGGGTTGAGCTTATCCCTGAAGAAGAACTGCTGCCGAATTATGATACATCAAAGCCGGGAAGGCCGCGTATTGATGCCGTTTATACTACTGCAGGAATGAGGGACGCTTTCCCTGATAAAATCAAAATGGTAGACAGTGCTGTGAAACTTGCCAGTTCTCTTCCTTCTGTAAACTACCCCAACTACGCGAATCAGAGTTCTCTTGCACTCTATGATTCCCTTCTTGCTTCAGGATATGACAGTGAAACGGCTAAAAAACTCTCTACAATGCGCTGCTTTGCGGTAATGGACGGTACTTATGACATAGGGGTCTCAGATGCTGTAAGTGCAAGCGGGACCTGGGAAAACGAAAAAGCTATTGCCAACGTATACCTGGACAAAATGGGATACGCTTATGGAGAGGATTTCTGGGGCATACAGTCAAGAGGGCTCCTTGAAGGCAACCTGAAAAATGTTGATGCGTCAGTGCATTCGGCATCTTCAAACCTTTACGATTCCCTTGACAACGATGACTTTTTCCAGTACTTCGGAGGCCTTAACCTGGCAACGAGGCATGTAAAGGGTGACGGTAGCACTCCTGAGATGTACGTTTCGGATACCAGTGACCCGGACGGAGCTAAGATGCTTGGAATGCTTGAGTACCTGAGCAAGGACCTGAGAGCCAGATATTTCAATGACAAATGGATCGAAGGGATGCAGAATTCCGGATATTCGGGCGGCAGCATGATGTCTGAATTCGTGGACAACCTTTTTGGCTGGGAAGTCAGTGACCCTGGCCTTGTGGATGATACTGTCTGGCAGCAGGTTTACGAGACCTATGTTAATGACGCTTCTATGAGAGAATGGTTTAAACGGAATAATCCGGATGCCTATCAGTCTGTGACAGCCAGGATGCTTGAAGCTGTAAGGCATGATTACTGGACGCCTTCAGAAGATGTTATTAAAAGCCTTGCAACGGAATATGAACAGTCCGTGGCTGAAAATGGGGCGTCGTGCTGTCATCATACCTGTGGAAATCCCCTTCTTCATGAATTTGTGAGCGGAATGGTATCTGTGCCTGGCTACTCTGAGCAAATAGAGGCTGCAACTAAACCCGCAAAGAAGGAAACCGTAGAAGAGAGTAAAAGCAGCAGCAGAAGAAAAGGGCACCAGACGAGTATGGCTGAAAAACTCAACAAAACCACGAAACCAACCTCAAGTGAAGCGGAAAGCAACCAGACTGTTAAGGATTCAGATGCAGGATATGGTGTAGATTCTCCAAAACCTGTTCCTGAGGTCCAGAAACCTGCAGATTCCGATTATGTGGAGGGCTATGAGATGCAGAAAGAAGACCCCGTAACGGACGAAGATAATGGAGGCCTTTCTTTCTCGGGTTCTGATATAATCGTAATTCTTTTCGTATTAGTTGCAGTTGGAGGAATTTATCTGGGCTTCCGTAAAAAGAATATGTAAACAATTTGTGGAAGAGAAAGCTTTTATTTCAGGCTTTTTTCTTCTCTTCCTTTTTTTCTCTTCTTTTTTCTTCTCTTCTTTTTGTGTGTATATTGTCGATGGCCAAATTTTGTTAACAAAAAAGGATACAGAATATTTCAAATATTAGATGAATCAAATAGCAAACAGGTCGTTTGATATCTATTCCAAATATGAGATTATTTAATTAGTTGCGAAAAATTTAGGGAAAACGACCTTGTTGAGAAGTAGGTTCCACTAAAACAAGGTTATGTAAGGAAAAAACTTAACTGAGTCTTTGCCAAAATTGACAATAATACTTTAAATGTAAAAAAATTGCCTAAAATTGCTTATTTTGTCACAAAATTATATTTAGTATCTTTTAAATTTCACAATTAAATGCCGCTGAATGCGGAAT
>JASGVX010000005.1 GCA_030054735.1 Methanobacteriota archaeon
GGCGAGCAGCAGTATAGGGACCTTCTTTGAGTTTTTCAAGAATGTAAGGCTTGAAAGGATCAAGCTTGCTCTTTCTACCAGGACGTTTCTGGGGTTCAGGTAAGGTTTTCAGCTGAAGATGTTTCCTTACAGTTTTCCTGTCAAAACCGGTTTGTCGGGCGATTTCACTGATGCAAAAGCCTTGTGAATACAAATCTCGTATCAATAGCAATTCCTCTACTGTCAACATTATTTCCAATCCTCGAACTTTTCTCAAGGATTGGAAATTGGGGAATTTTAATCCGGCCAAAGTGGGGAATTATACACCGGTATTGACAGCCTTTCAGGTACTTTCATTTTTTGTGCCTGTTATTCGAAGAATTTCATATGCGTTTCATAGGAATGAAACTAAGGAATAGTTGAAATATGACTTCAAGTTTTCACTTTGGTAATTGCTCTATAATTGCACTTCCAAATATCAATGACAATATGGGGTATAAGTGCTTGAAATTAAATTTTCACCATTCTTAAGTCTTGCCCTGGAATATCCAGGCTTAAAACCGTTAGCATTCGTCATTAATGAAGTAAATGTTAGTGAATACAAGGTTTATCCACAAATTCTTGAAGAGCTAAGTAGAAGAAGAAAAATAAGAGCAGGAGACCTACTTTATTTCGATAGAGGTTATTATTCATATGAAAACTACGTGATAGGAATAGCAAAATATAAGATAGTTCCGGTCATTTTTCCAGGTATCAACTGCAATTTTAACAAATTTTTCGATATGCTAAGCTACCCTCTTAATATTTTTGATTCAAAAAGAAATGCGAAAGAAGAAAAGAAGCTTTATAAAAAACTGGTAGCAAAATTCAAATCCTTTATCGGTAATTGGGGAGGACTTAGACCTTTAGATCTCTGATAGAAGACGTGTTTAAAGTAGCCAAAAAAGCATGCAATATGGAGAATTTACACAGATATACGATGCGTTCTGTGAAAAAGTACTGCTCTTTGGCGGTATTTTTAAAGGGGCAGTTATAGCTTTCTTTATTACTGATAAAAATGGATTACAAAGACTGGATGAGAGTTAATAAAAAAAGTACCATATCAGGCTGTCTCAAAATTAAAGTTAATTCTACAATTGTGTCAATTTTTTCTACTATAAGGTTAATTCACATCTAAATTTCTCTGTTTTAAGTGGTCATATTTTTAAAGTTAACGTTTCTCATTATCCAATTGTAGAAATGGTTTGAGTTTTGAGACAGCCTGATATACACATTGTTTATGACGGCCAGGTGTACGATGTATCAGACAGTTATCTGTGGAAAAGCGGTACATACCAGGGGCTCCATGAATCAGGCCATGACCTTACACAAGAAATGGCTGAATCGCCTCACGGTCCAAAAGTGTTCAAGGACTGTCCTCTTGCAGGAACTCTTAAAAAGTAACCCAAAATAACCTGTTCTTCAACAGGTCTTAATTTTTAAACGATGCAGGTAATAGAGAGCTAAGAAGCTGTGCTTATGAAAAAATTAGATTTATTCTTCTTTGAAGAGTTAGGCCGGCATTAAGTATAACTGCGATAAACTCTTATCTCCCTTTCCATGCTCATAGGACTCACGGGTACTCCAGGTACGGGTAAAACCTCGGTAAGCAAGCTTCTTGAAAAAAGAAGGCAATGGAAGGTAATTTACCTTAATGACCTGATAAAAGAAGAACACCTTTATACAGAAGTTGATGAAAAAAGGGATACGGTAGTAGTGGATATGGAGCTTGTACAGAGCCGCCTTCCTGGGCTTATTGATGAAATGGAAAAAGTGTCGGCAAACAAATTAGTAATTCTTGAAAGCCACTTTGCCCACTACATCGCTGATATTATTATCGTCCTCAGGGCATGCCCGCCTGAACTTAAAAAAAGGCTTGAAACACGCAGTTATTCGGAAGAAAAGATCAGGGAGAACATTGAGGCTGAAGCCATCGATGTGATCCTGGTTGAGTCTTCAGAGCGGTGCGAAAAGGTTTTTGAAGTAAACACAACTGGAAAAAGCGTTGAAGAAGTCGAGCAGGATATAGAAAAAATAATAGACCATATTTTAAGTGGAAAAGAAGAAGAATTACCAGACTATAAACCTGGATCAATTGACTGGATTGACCTTGTTCCTTAATATCTGAAGAAAAAGAAAAGGAAATGGGCTAAAATTTAGAGAATACTATCCTCAAAAAGAAAAGAAATAATCGAAGATATATTTAAAAATATTAAAGAGTGTATAACCTAACTTCCGCCTTTTTAAGCGCATAAGGTTCCCCTGATATCCTATTATGTGCTTAAACTTAAGCGCATAAATAAAAAGTTCTAATTTGAGCCTTTGCCAAAATTGTTAATAGTACTTTAAATGTAAAAAAATTGCTTAAAATTGCTTATTTAGCATGAAAGTGCTTCTAGGTACTTTCATTTTTTTGTGCCTGTTATTCGAAGAATTTCATATGCGTTTTGTCACAAAATTATATTTAGTGCCTTTAAAATTGAACAATAATATGCCGCTGAATACAGAATCCCGTATAAATGACCTAATTAATGATGTGTATGCTTTAAAAATTAGCATTTAGTATAATCTTTTTTAATAAATCTTATAAAATTATAAATATTAATTATGTGTTAAAAATTTAAATACCTACATTCGGCAGGTCGACATTAAAAATCGGAACATTTTTCCTGATGTCGTTTTATGCTACTCCTGGCCAGAAATGAGATTGAAAGTTGGTTAACATGTGGCTCAACTATCACCACATATATAAA
>JASGVX010000006.1 GCA_030054735.1 Methanobacteriota archaeon
CACGATCAAGAAGAAGTACCTTATCGCTAATATCCAACTCTTCAATTGTTTTGTATAATGTACTTATATCTCTCACACTGCCTGGAACTGACTTGATCATAGCAGGCATTTCACTATCAAGACCACAAAGGAGGGCAAAGTTGATCTGTGGAACTTGAATAGAGTCTTTATTATAGCCTTTTTCAGCCTGTAGAATATCCATAGATCGAGAGAAACAGGCACTTAAGTCATAGACAAGTTTGCTGTCTACATTTTTGAGATGATTGAATAGCTCATTTTGGCCAAACCTGTCCAGACCTACTTCCCGTAACACTTTTGAAAGATTGGATGGATTCAAATTTGGTTTTAGACCTTCAGGGTCATAGAGATCTTCCCAACTATCCTTGATTCTTTTGAGAGGAACATATCCATTAACGCGAACAATCGACATTGCATAGAGTTCTTCCCAGTGTTCAGGAAAATTTTCAATGAGAAGAGGTTTGAGCTCTGCCATCATATTATGCAAAATCATTGAATTTCCATAGTCGGTGATAGAACGAGGAACAGGTATCATATTAAATTTGTTTTAAATCTTCTTAAATAATTTTTTTACAAAATAAATATTTTAAGCAAGTATTATTGAAAAATAAGGAATTTGAGGAGAAATGGAAAAACCTCAGTAAAAAAATTAATATTGTAGGAAAACCATTTATACACAAACTTCATTAACTAATAATAAGAGTTGATACTTAAAAGGGGATTACGGGGGAATATTAATTGCACTTATGTAGGACTTACGCAGTTGGGTAGTAAAATCAAGCACATACGGGCTTTTCAACATTAGTCTGATTTATACGGTTAAGTCTTTTACGCTTATGGTTTTTAGTTTAACTGCGTAAGTCCTAAGTTAGATACATATAAAGTGCTTTTGTTTTGTTAGAATTTACGCAGTTGAATTGAAAACCACAAGCGGAAGTGGCTTAACTGTATAAACTCAAAAAATGTTGACGAACCCGCATGTGTCTGATTTTACATTTCAAGTGCGTAAGTTCATTATACAGTAAATCCAAGAGACATAAAAATATAATTTAGTAAGATATTTAAAAGACTGCAAAATGCGCGTGGATAACAATTGAGTGGGAGGGGAGGTTGTTAATATCATTTGCAGGAAGGCAAAGGCAGAAGATAAAAAACAATGGAATAATGTTGTTAAAGAAAGTCTTAACGGAACCTTTTATCATACCTGGGAATGGAACGAGGTTATAGAAAAAGGGTTAAATTCCGAGGCTTTGCAAGTAGTAGTCGAGGATGAGATCGAAAATAAATTAATAGGGATCTTTCCGTTTTTTCTAAAAAATTTATTTGAATACTCCAAAATTAACAAACAATTTCCAGGTGTTTCAAAGAAATTTCAAATAGGATGTTCTCCTCATAATAAATTATATAGTTTTGGGGGACCCTGTGTTATTTCCAGTGTTACCAATTATGAGGAAATTTATAAGTTGATGTTTGATTTTATAGACTCTTATAGTAAAACCAAAAAAAGTATCACTGATAATTTAATATCTCCTTATCATGATTGTCTGGACTCGATACTTATTCAAAATGGATATAATAAGACAAGTATCAAAAAAACTGCTGTAATTAATATCGAAAAAGACCTCAATGAGATATGCAAGGGATTCAAAAAACAATTCAGTAAAGATATAAGGAGAGCTTCAAGAAACGGGGTAATCATATACGAAAGTCAGAACTATAAGGAAGATATAGACCTGTATTATAATCAATTCCAAAAACTATTAATTGACAGGGTCATTGAAAAAACAGGCAATAATTATAAGAGAGTAGCATACGCCGTAGTGCCATATTCGTATTTTGAAAAACTCCGTGACATCCTTTTTCCGGAAAAAATGGCAAGATTATTCTTCGCAGAATATAATGGAGTAAAAATTGGAGCATTAATAAACTTTTACTATAAAGATACGATATATCTGGGTCATACTTCGGTATTGAGGGGTGAATACAACAATCTTAATGCTTATAAGCTCTTAATATGGCACAGCATAGTGGATGGAAAGAAAAATAATTTTAAAAACCTTGATTTAACGGGTCTCCACCCAAATGAATCACATGGTCAATATCGATTTAAAACGGGATTTAATGGTCAGGTCAAAGAGATCGGAGTGTATAAAAAACCTTACAAATATGGCAAAATTAAACATGTAAAACAAATCATCAGGGTAGTGTACCGAAAATACTTTAAAAAATAATTGACTCTGTATCCTTTTTCTTTAAGCACAAAAACAAGGGGCAGAGTCAATGGTAGATTTATTCTCTCTCATAAAAGATTATCTTGTAGATCAAGAAGCTGGAATTCGTTGTTTAATCCTGAGTTCCCAAAATTTAAGCGCATAAATCTAATTTCACTAATCTACTGATGTCAGATGATTGTTATTTTAAATTAGCTTATTATTTATGCGCTTAAGTTTAAGCACATAATAAGATATCAGAAGAACCTTATGCGCTTAAAAAGGCGGAAGTTAGGTTTAATCTTTGAGAACTGATGACACTGAATCTGTACGAATGCTTGAAAATAATTGTGTATATGGTTCATGATTCAGCCGCAGCCGCTTTGTTATCGGAGTTTGAGCAACAGTAACAATACAGCCATCAAATGTAATTTTAAATATAGGTCTGGATCTTGAACTTTTAGACAAGATATAACTTATTTTTTTATGGTTTTTGGTTAACTGGAAACTAAAAATACCATGGTATACTATTAAATTACAACGACCCCGGTGTAGTTTCTAAAGCTTTGTAAGGAGCCGGGCTCTGAGAAAAAGTATATTAATATGCATAACGAAACAGCGTGCTGTAAATGGGGCAAATAATATATTTATTTTTATATTATTTCTCTATATTGCAGAATGATAACGTAAACAAAGAAAAACTGAGGGATTATATTATTCGAAAACACCCGCTTTCTGGATACTACTTTGAGAGATGGTGAACAAACACCTGGCGTAGCCCTGACCTTAGAGAAGAAACTCTTAATTGCCCGGGCCCTTGATGAGATGAGAGTCTCTGTAATAGAGGCAGGCTCTGCAATTACTTCTTCAGGTGAAAGGGAATCGATCAAAGCTGTAGCAAACGCAGGGCTCGATGCCGAAATCTGCAGCTACTGCAGGATTGTAAAAACGGACGTTGACCGTGCTCTTGACTGCGATGTCGATTCAATTCACCTTGTGGCTCCGGTTTCCGACCTGCACATCAGGACGAAAATCAAAAAGGACCGGGATACGGTAAGGTATATTGCAGCCGAGGTAACTGAGTATGCCAAAGACCACGGCCTGATTGTGGAGTTGAGCGGAGAGGATGCTACAAGGGCAGACCCTGATTTTTTAAAAGCCATTTACTCAGATGGTATAGATGCCGGAGCTGACAGACTATGCTTCTGCGATACTGTAGGTCTACTGGTGCCTGAAAAAACCACCGAAATCTTCCGGGACCTCACTTCCTCCCTGAAAGCCCCTATCAGCATTCACTGCCACAATGACTTTGGTTTAGCAACTGCAAACACTGTCACTGCACTTGCGGCGGGGGCAAAGCAGGCACATGTGACAATCAATGGTTTAGGGGAAAGAGCTGGAAATGCCTCTCTTGAAGAAGTTGTAATGTGCCTTGAATGGCTGTATAAATATGACACAGGCATCAGGCACGAGCAGATCTACCGGACTTCGAGGCTTGTAAGCCGCCTTACCGGGATTCCAGTTTCTTCAAATAAAGCCCTTGTAGGAGGAAATGTTTTCACTCACGAAGCAGGGATTCACGTGCACGGGCTTCTGGCTGACAAGGAAACATATGAGCCGATGAGCCCTGAATATATCGGGCGGCTGCGCCAGATCGTACTTGGTAAACATGCGGGAAGGAGCTCTATTACCCTTGCTTTAAAGGAAATGGGGCTTGAAGCTGATGAGGCTCAAACTGAAGAGATTTTCAACAGGGTCAAGCAGATGGGTGACCAGGGAAAACATATTACAGATTCCGACCTGCAGACCATTGCACTGACTGTGCTTGCTATCCACAAAGAACCTCTGGTAAAATTGGAAGAGTTCACCATTGTATCCGGAAACCGGGTGACTCCAACCGCTTCCATAAAGCTCAATGTAAAAGATAAAGAAATCGTACAGGCAGGGATCGGAAACGGGCCTGTGGATGCTGTAATCAATGCTATCCGGGGAGCTGTAAGTTCCTGTGCTGAAGACGTGGTCCTTGAAGAGTACCATGTAGACGCGGTCACCGGTGGGACCGATGCCCTTGTAGAGGTAAGGGTAAAGCTTTCCAAGGACGGAAAGTCAATTACCGCAAGCGGAGCCAGAACGGACATTATCATGGCTTCTGTAGAAGCCGTAATGAACGGACTGAACCGCCTTATCTGGGAAGAGTAAATCACAAAAGGATGCGGAACTTCAAAGGTTTCTCAGGAGGACTTTTCTGTCCTCTCTTCTTTTTCTGTTTGAAGAAATTTTTGAAATAGGGTTCTCTGACACTCATAAATCCCGGAGATACCCTCATCCATATATAACATGATTGATTATGATATATTTGCGGAATTCGCAATCAAAAAAGTGTGAGTGTGAGAGATAAGACTGATATAAAAGTATTTCTTATAAACACACCCTTAACTGAAAAGGTGCTCACCTGAAATGTGAGTGTCCAGTTAGACCAAATCTCAAGAGATAAGTAAGGAGATAAATAATGACAACCGGGTCAACAGAAAAAGTCAACGGCGCAAAGGCTCTTATAAAATGCCTTGAAAAGGAAGGGGTTGACACTCTCTTCGGATATCCCGGAGGGCAGATCATTCCTTTCTACAACGAACTCTATGATTCAGACCTGCGCCACATACTTGTACGCCATGAACAGGCAGCGGCTCACGCCGCGGACGGGTACGCCCGTGCTACTGGAAAGACTGGGGTCTGCGTTTCTACTTCAGGTCCTGGAGCAACGAACCTTGTTACAGGCATTGCTACCGCGTATATGGACTCAGTGCCTATTGTAGCCTTAACCGGCCAGGTACCAAGGGCTCTTATCGGAAACGATGCTTTCCAGGAAGCGGATATTACGGGCATTACTATGCCAATTACCAAGCACAACTATCTTGTACAGGATGCACAAGCAATCCCGAGGATTGTAAAAGAAGCCTTCCACATAGCATCCACAGGAAGACCTGGCCCGGTATTAATTGACCTTCCAAAGGATGTACAGAATATCGAGATTGATTTGCAGTATCCTGACAGGATAGAGCTTAGAAGTTATAAGCCGACTTACAAAGGAAATCCCCAGCAGATTAAACGAGCCGCAGAAGAGATTGCAAACTCCTGCAGACCTATAATTTACGCTGGAGGTGGAGTAATAAGCTCGAACGCGAGCGCGGAACTCGTTGAACTTGCCGAAGCTATCATGGCTCCGGTTACAACCACACTTATGGGAATAAGCTCCATACCGACTGGGCATCCCCTTTATATCGGAATGCTGGGGATGCATGGGAGCAAATACGCAAACTATGCAATTCAGGAATCCGATCTTATCATTGCGGTTGGAGCGAGATTTGACGACCGCGTAACCGGCAAAATCGAGTCTTTCGCCCCCAATGCCAGAATTATACATATCGATGTCGATCCTGCTGAAATTTCTAAGAATATAATGGTGGATATCCCCATTCTCGGGGATGCAAAGCAGGTGCTCAGGTCCCTCATTAAATATGTCCAGTGCTGCAAATCTGAGGAATGGATTGAAAAGGTAAACCAGTGGAAGAAAGAGTTTCCTCTTACCTACTGTCATTCCCAGGATACCGTAATGCCTCAGTTTGTTATAGAGCAGATCTCCGAAGTCTGCAAGGATGCAATCATAGTTACCGAAGTCGGACAGCACCAGATGTGGGCTGCTCAGTTCTTCAAATACAGCAAGCCCAGGACCTTCATTACCTCAGGCGGGCTTGGCACTATGGGGTACGGGTTCCCTGCAGCTATGGGAGCAAAGGTAGGCATGCCGGATAAAACAGTTATCAATATCGCAGGGGACGGCTCTTTCCAGATGAACTCCCAGGAACTCGCAACTGTGGTCCAGAACGATATCCCGGTTGTTAACGTGGTCCTTAACAACGGCTATCTGGGCATGGTCAGGCAGTGGCAGGAACTATTCTATGACCGGAGGTACTCTTACACCTTTATCAAAGGCAGTGTTGACTTCGTAAAGCTTGCCGAGGCCTACGGAGCTCTCGGGCTGCGCGCAGAAAAGCCTTCTGAAGTCAGGCCTGCAATTGAAGAGGCGGTCAGGTCAGGAAGACCAGCAGTTGTTGATGTAATTGTCGAGTGTGAAGCAAATGTCTATCCAATGGTTCCGGCAGGAGCTGCAATTAACGAGTTCATCGAACTGGAGGAACACTGATGAAACATACACTTGCGGTCCTTGTGGAAAATAAGTCCGGTGTGCTCTCCAGAGTGGCTTCGCTCTTCGCAAGGCGCGGATATAATATTGACAGCCTTGCTGTTGGAGTTACCGAGGACCCTGATATCTCAAGAATGACTATTGTTGTGCATGGGGACGGCCATGTACTCGAACAGGTGACAACGCAGCTCAACAAGCTCATAGATGTTATCAATGTCACGGACATCAGGGCTGATGATGCAGTTGAGCGGGAACTTGCCCTTATTAAGGTTGCAGCTGATGTGGAGACAAGGGCAGAGATTATCCAGATCGCAAATATCTTCAGGGCAAGGATAGTGGATGTTGCCCCAAAGTCCATGACCGTTGAGGTAACGGGTGACGAAGGAAAGATCCAGGCAATCGAAAAGCTTCTCCGCCAGTTTGGGATTGAAGAAATGGTCCGGACAGGAAAAATTGCACTGGTGCGCGGAGCAAAGAAGGTTTAAATATTAAGGGTAGGTAAAGAGAGGTAACTGCTCAATTATTTTTTATAGATTGGGCAGCCGAAAGCCTTTTTAAATTCTAAAGGTCTTCTTTAAAACGCTCCCGGCTTCTGGCCTCTCTTTCACTTTAAGACCGCACGGGTCCAGAGACCGTGATTTCTTCGAAAATCAGTTTAATTCTCGGGAAATTTGTTGTTTGTAAATCTGAAATACCCTCTCACATAGAAGATAATTACAAAATTAAATTACAATATCAAGGAATTAAAGGAGAATTGGTTAGAAAATTAATCAGGAGAATCAAGCATGGCAACGATAATTTATGATGACGAAACTACTTTTGATGCACTTAAGGATAGAACCATTGCAATAATGGGCTATGGTAGTCAGGGGCACGCTCACGCCAGAAACCTTCACGAATCCGGGCTTAACGTTATTGTCGGGCTCAGAAAAGGCAGCTCCAGTTGGGCAAAAGCCGAGTCCGATGGCTTGAAAGTCATGACTGTTGAAGAAGCTGCAAAAGCTGCAGATGTTATCATGGTCCTCCTCCCTGACGAAAGGCAGGCAGAGGTTTACTATTCCCAGATAGAGGAAAACCTGAAAGCCGGAGATGCCCTTGTTTTTGCCCACGGCTTCAATATACACTATAACCAGATAGTGCCTCCAAAAGATGTGGACGTCTTCATGGTTGCCCCCAAGGGTCCGGGACACATTGTCAGGAGAACTTACACTGAGGGCATCGGGGTTCCGGGCCTGATCGCAGTCTACCAGGACGCAACCGGAAAAGCCAGGGACCTGGCTCTCTCTTACGCCAAGGGTATAGGCGCAACCAGGGCAGGAGTTTACGAGACCACTTTCCGTGAAGAAACCGAGACCGACCTTTTCGGAGAACAGGTTGACCTCTGCGGAGGGCTTTCAGCACTTATCAAGACAGCTTTTGAGGTGCTTGTGGAAGCAGGATACCAGCCCGAAGTGGCTTATTTCGAAACCTGCCACGAAGTTAAACTCATTGTGGACCTTATCTATGAAGGCGGGCTTGAGAGGATGTGGCACTCCGTTTCCAACACTGCCGAGTATGGTGGTATGACCGTTGGTCCGAGAATCATCAATGAACTGTCCCGCGAAGCCATGTACGAAGCCCTTGAGAGGATACAGAACGGCGAGTTCGCAAAAGAGTTCGTCCTCGAAGGCATGGTCAACCACCCTGTGCTTAAAGCTATGGAGCGCCAGGAAAAGGAACACCCGCTTGAGGTTGTCGGAAAACAGATCCGCGCAAACATCCCCTGGCTCAACAAGAAGATCGATGACGACTGAAGTGTGAAGTAACTCTTTTTTCTTTCCTGCCGGGCAAGTTATATGAGTCCGGCGGGCCTTTTAAGGCTCATTCTCTTTTTACATATCTTTTTTCACGACTCATTTTTCTTGCTATTCGCTTTTTTAATCAAAATTTGCTGTTTTTTGGATTCTGTTATCGAAGTTACCTGACCGCATGCCGGTAAGGTTTAATAACTCACTGTTGTTGTTTTAACAGAATATTCATAACTCTAAAATTGAAAACTCAGTATGGAGAGAAACTATGCCAGTACCAGGAGAATACAAAGTTATTGACGCCATTCTGACCAGAAGGAGTGTCCGTGAGTTTAATGACAGACCGATCAGCAAAGAAGAAATCAATACAATTCTTAATGCAGGCCGCTGGGCGCCTTCAGGGCTGAACAACCAGCCCTGGCGTTTTATAGTTGTCAGGGACCATGAAACTATACATAAGCTCTCGGAATGTACCAATTATTCTAAGATCGTGGCAGGAGCTCCTCTGCTTATTGCAGTTTTTCTGGATACCGAACAATCTTACGACAGGACAAAAGATGTCCAGGCGTTAGGGGCTTCTATCCAGAATATGCTTCTTGCCTGCTGTGATCTTGGCCTGGGCGCGGTCTGGGTGGGGGAGATACTGAAACGAAATGAAAAGGTTAACTCAATCCTTAACTGCCCGTCAAAACTCGAGCTTATGGCAGTGCTTGCTATAGGGGAACCTGCTCCCGGAAAGCGCACTTCTACAAGGAAATCCATTTCTGAACTTGTGTTTGATGAAAGATATGGACAAAAATGGGAAGAGTAAGGCCCTGAATTTTGCGTAAATTACTATTGTCGCGTCAGTCATCAAGGATTATACGATTTTGAATCGTTATAATCGATTATATGTAACATTTTAACGCTGACGCAACACTATTATATGACACGGTTTCTTAAAGAATTTATTTTCTTTTGTCCTCTCATACATTTTTACAATTTAATAACATCAAATATTATGAAAATAAAGAAAAATGTTAAATAGAAGTTTCTCATACATACATATGTCAAACGAACAGACGTAAAAAATGGGAAACGCCTTCTAAATTTGTGCATGAACTTGCAATGCTGGAATTCCTCACCTGTAGTGCAGGCAGGTGGGGAGTTTCAGGTGCAAGGGAAATGCAAAAAAATTCTGCTCTTGTTCAGTAATTCTTTTACATGTCTTTTCCAGCCACTCTTTTTGAAACAAAAAATTGAGAAAAGTCATTCTGGTGTTTTGCAAATGATATTTTTCTAATGCAGAGAAAAATCAAAATTAAATTGAATAATCAGGGTGAATTTCACCTGATTTTCAGGTTTCATTTTTTAAGGCTCTGTGTATTAATCCATATCTTCTATGGATAGTCAGGTCTTTTCGTTTGATTTTGCTGTTATGAGCTTTGAGAGTTTTACTCCTTTGAGTGCCATTATAGCTTCAGCAAGTTCTTTTATCTCTTTTCCATCTCCGTCCAGAATAACTATCTCAAAACAGTCTCCATTATCAAGGTACATATGTACAGAAGACTTTATCAGATGAGAATACTGGTGCTGAATATCAGTCAGGGCATTTGAAAGACCACGTTTTCTGTGGTCGTAAATTATCGCAATTGTTCCGACGTGATGGCCTGTAATGCCACTCATCCTCTCGTAGTAGGAAATATAACTCCTGATTGAGTCCCTTATGCCTTCAGAGCGGGAAGAATATCCTCTTTTTTCAATAATCTTATCAAATTTATCCAGAAGAGTATCAGGTAGTGAAATCCCTATTCTCATTAGTTCTTTGTCTATCATACTACCCACCAGGTAATTTAAAATTCACTGAAATGATATTACTTTAGTTATTGTAAATATTACTATATATGTTTATTTTACCTGGCTACTAATATAAAAAAGTTTGGTTGTTGTTATAAGCAGAAACTTTAACTGCAAAAATAATTGAGATAATTTGTGGCCATACCTGAAGCATTTACTCTGAAAGCATCTTTGTTTCAGGCTGACTCAAAAATAAAGTTAATTCTACAATAGTGTCAATTTTTCCACTATAAGGTTAATTTATATCTAAATTTCTCTATTTTAAGAGGTCTTGTTTTTAAAGTTGACGTACCTCATTATCCAATTGTAGAAATGCTTTGAGTTTTGAGACGACCTGTTTATTTGTTATTTTTTAAAGACCACTTTTTAACCCTTTTTAATAACCTGGTTATCTTTACAATTTAAATCCCAACTTTAAATACAAATCATATTTCTACCCTGCAAGGTGGAAAAATAGCCATACCGCCTACTCCCGAATATGAGTCGGGACATTATCCTCATATATGTTTTTTCTTTACATACCATCAAACAATCAAAGATCAAGAAATATTTTCAGATTCAAAACGAATATGAAAAACAGATAGTTTGATAGAATAGACAGAAATATTACATAGATACAAATATGGTAAATTTAAATAGTTTAAAAGTGCTTTCCATGTTCAGCCGAGCTCCATAAAATATACCCTAATGTTCTGCCAGAAGTAAATTATCGCATATAGTTGATTACAACTATTAAGAATCCTTTAATCCTTGAGGATTGACGCGACACAAGAGGCAGTTATTGTGTTAATAACTTTGCGTGACTTAAGCTTGCTGATTCTACTGTCTCCTTGCTCGCCGCGTCAACAGCCGCCTGAATTGTAGAGATTTAAGCTTGCTGATACTGCTGCCTCTTAAGAGTAAGGAAGACAAAATGTGAAGTGTAATTAGATTAGAACAGGAATGATTGTTTTAACAATATTGCTAATTGGTATGGTTTAGTGCCAGCAGTAAGTGCACAGGAAGAAGAAAAGTGTGGTGTAACTACCGACAAAGCCTTTAGGCATGCAAATGCGCACATGATGAATTTCATAGTATCTGATACCGAATTTTGGAAATCGAACAGGAATATCTATTAATCCCAACACACAGGAGCTTTACGACATTTATGGGTTATCATATTCTCTTCATTTTTTTCATTTATAGGTGTTGGTATTAGCAAAATTAACAAGGAAATTGTGATTTTTATTGTTTTTCAAACTTTGTAACGCTTTAGGGGTTATTTGTAAAAATACCGGAAGGGGATACGAAAACACCATATCCTGAATCAAATGTTCGTATCTGAGCGAAAACATCACTACATAGAGCAATCAAAATTGATATGTTGTTGGGCCTTATCTATCATGGACTGGTATGCTATTATATGCGTTTCTAGCTATATGCAGCCACTTGACAAAGACATCTTTCCTATTCTCATATGATTCCTCCATCTCTATGAGGCTGTAAATCTTATTATGTTCTGAAATGGACAAGTTTCGCAAAAAACAGCCCAGATTTCCCACATCAGAACTTCCTCTCTTTGAAAATTTGAAAAGTTTTCATGAACTGAGTGATTTTTAATGTCGCAAATCTATTGTGAAATCCCAGTAACTGATTAATCTTTTATAAATGATTGAAAATATTTGTGTCTGATTGAGGATTAAATATATAAGCTATTTAGCACTATAAACAGCCAGTTAGCTGACCAGAGCTTTTTACAGTGTAGGTCTGTGGTGTAGAGGATATCACTGGAGCCTCCGGAGCTCCGAACCTGGGTTCGATTCCCAGCAGACCTGCTACTGCTTTTCCCTGATGGGATTTTGTGAGTTTAGGACTGTTTTTCATTGAAAATCCGGGTTTTAATTTTGTTTCATTTTCATTTGGCATGAAAGTTCTTTCATATTACTTTTATTTTTTGTGCCTGCTATTTAGAAAATTTCATCTGTGTTTTTCTAATCATCTTTATCTATTGAATGATTTCCATCCTGTTTATGGGGAATACTTTAAGATTTTAGGAAATATTCTCATCCAGGGGCAAAAAATTTAATAAGAGAGCTGAAGTAAACATATACAAAAGAGGAATCTGAAGGTTTATAATATGGCTCCCGGATTAAATCGTCGTTTCCTGCGTGTAGGAAGAAGGAAACTTTCTTTAGTTCAATTAATTCTGATAGCGATAATACTATATTTCTTGCTCCGGATGCTTTTGCCGCTTTTATGGACCTTATTTTTGATAGTTGTTTTAGTTGTACTTTTAAAAGTTGTACTGGAACGTTTTTGACCCCCATGTCTCTTTTCAATTTATTTAGCATGAAAGTGCTTCCAGGTACTTTCATGCTAAAATTAGAAGAGTAGCAGTGACCGAATATTTAAGTAACCCTCTATACACAAATTATTTTGTACATTTGAAACTGTAGCAAAAACGATATGTAAAGAACTAACTGCATAAGTCCTATAAATTAAAAAAACAGTCGAGAATTAGAAAGGAAAAAGAGGAGGGGCCTGAGCCCTCTGTATTCAGGTCCCGTTCCTTCAATCTGAGAAAAGGTTTTTCTCATTTCTACTCCTTTTTCCATACGCTGCTTTTTTGCTTTCTCATAATTAATCGCCGGAACCGCTACAATATAGGGCTTTTCCAGTTCATGAGCTGATTCCAGAGTAAAGAGTGAAAGGATCTGTGGATACTCTCCGTTGCACACAACGATTCCTTTAAAAACTTGTCCTAGTGCTCATGAAAATCTTTTAAATTAAAATACAGGTTACAAATGCTTAAAATTATAGTAATATATAAAAAATTCTTTCATTAGTTTCAAGGCATAATTAAGTTTTAGAAGGGGAGAGGCAGCGGAATAATAAGCACAGGCATAACTCTTCAGCGCCCTCCAATGTTTTTGGTTGTAAAGTATCTTGCGAGTTAACTTTAGTCGTCTATTCTTAAAACAAGTTTCAGTTCTCAGGGCTGACTATTTCCAGGCTGAAATCTATCCACTTTGACTTGTGGATAAGTGAGCCCATGGATATTATGTCCACTCCCGTTTTTGCATAATTTTCCAGGTTTTCGGGGGAGATCCCTCCTGAAACTTCTATAAGGACTGAATCTCGGAACCCTTTTTCTTTAAGTATCAACAAAGTTTTTTTGACATCATCGGGCTTCATATTGTCAAGCATTATAATATCAATTCCCAGTTCTGCAGCAAAGACTGCGTCTTCTGCAGATTCGACTTCAACCTCGATTTTCCGCGTAAAGCTGGTCTTGCGGGCTGCTTTGATCGCTTCTTCTATTCCCATAAGTTTTATGTGGTTATCTTTAATCATAACCGCATCTGAGAGGTTAAATCTGTGAGTGTCGCCTCCACCAGCGGCAACAGCCAGTTTTTCGAACTTCCTTATCCCTGGAGTGGTCTTTCTTGTGCAGGCAACTCTTGTAGTTTCCGAGTATTTTCTCACAATGTCCGTACATCTTCTTGTCAGTGTTGCAATTCCACTGAGGTGCCCCAGGAAGTTAAGGCAGATGCGCTCTGCTCTGAGAATGGATACTGCTCCTCCCCTTATTCTGAAAATAATATCTCCTTCTTTGAGCTCGTCTCCATTTTTAAAGTTTGTTTCCGCCTGTATTCCAAAATAATGAAATATTGATGCGGCTTCTTCTATTCCTGCAACCGTACAGTCTTCTTTTGTAAAAATAATAGCTTCTGCAGGCATGTCCGGAACAATAGTACATGAAACGTCATCGTACCCCAGGTCTTCTTCTATGAAGCTTTCAATTTCTCTGATTAACATAATTTTTACCCTGCTATTTTACGTCTCCTGTATTTATAAGAGGTAGGGCTATTTTAAATAGAACTTTAGAACCTGGGCTTTTAAGGGAACAGTACCTAAATCAATGAATAATTATTTTCTGCAGGTTCAACGTTGATAATCAGGAATCTGTAGAGGAGACGGAGAAAAGAAAAAACCGTTTTGGAAGTTTGCTAACAATTCTATTTTTGAGATTTTCGGCATTTAATTTAATAACACCAAAAATTTTCATAATAATCCATAAAATTGTAAGAATGGACACTATAATTATAACCCAGGGAAACTGAAATGAAGATTTCATATAAAACCTCGCTTCAACAAATATTAAAATTTGCTAAAAAATTCAAACCATACCTTCTTTTTAATTAAATTGTATTCTCTGTAAAATGCATACCTAATATATTATTACCCAACAGATAAGATAAAAGCAAATATGGCCCTAATCAAATTTTCTGATTCAAGCAAATATTCCCCCCTTAACATATCTTATGAGCGTTTACATATAAAAAATTTGTTGTAAGACTTCGCTGGTTATGTTTCCAGTGGAAAACACAAATAAGGGCCTTTTTTTCCTGTTGATACACCCTTCACTCAGCCAAATACCCACTGGCTTGCTGCTGGGTTCGCCAGCGCAATATTGATTCAAATTTTTAAAGAATTTGAGTAAAACCCGAAACAGAAGGTTTAAAAAGAGAGAAAAGAGTACAGTACTCCCATTCCTAGAACTCCTCTGTTCAGGGCATATTAAAAATACTATAATATCAGGATTATATTTAATCAGAAAATACCAGCTAAACTGGTTACAAAATTAAAATTCACTGATTATTCTCAGGAGCCTGTAATACTGAAAATAGGAATTATTGGTTGCGGCTTTATTGGCGGACAGATTTGTAAGGCGATTGATAGCGGAGAGATTGATGCAGAGCTATGTGCCATCTGTGATTCTTCTGAAAGCAAGGCCCTTGAACTTGCAACGTCCCTGAAAACATGCAAGCCTGCATGTATGAATTTTGAAGAACTCATACGCAGTGTGGATCTTGTTATTGAATGCGCCTCCCAGGACGCTGTCAGGCTCATCGTACCTCAGGCCCTTCAGGCTGGACGTAATGTAATGGTACTGAGTGTGGGTGCCTTTGTCGATAAAGAATTAAGGGAAACTCTATTTGGGCTTGCAAAGCAGCACAACTGCAAGCTTTATTTCCCTTCAGGTGCGGTTGTCGGAATCGATGGGATAAACTCAGCATGTAGAGAAGGGGTCTCTTCTGTTACCCTGACAACCAGAAAGCCTCCTTCAGGCCTTTTGGGAGCTCCTTATCTTGTGGAACATGGAATAGAACCTGGAACACTCAAAAATGAGACTGTGCTTTTTGAAGGGGCCGCCTCAGAAGCGGTAAAAGCCTTTCCTTCAAATGTCAATGTGGCAGCTACTATAAGTCTCGCAGGTATAGGTTTTGATAGGACAATGGTAAAGATCATAGCTGACCCTTCCCTTTCCAGAAACGTGCATGAAA
Source organism: Methanobacteriota archaeon (assembly GCA_030054735.1). Taxonomy (GTDB): domain Archaea; phylum Halobacteriota; class Methanosarcinia; order Methanosarcinales; family Methanosarcinaceae; genus Methanosarcina. The sequence continues at coordinate 15,380 of JASGVX010000006.1, forward strand.
TCACTGTAGAAGGAGAATTTGGGAGGTTCTGTACAAGAGTGGAAAATCTTCCTTCCCATGATAACCCTAAAACAAGTTATCTTGCAGCCCTTTCTGCAATTTCTACCCTGAAAAAGATCCTTTGCCCTGTACAGATAGGGACCTGAAGCTGTTAAGATTTCAACCTTGAAGCTGAAAATTTTTATTTTCTTTTTCTTTCTTCTCTACTTTTCTTTCTCATCCCGGTTTCCGATAATTTTCAGGATAATGGCTGTCTGTGTTCACAAATAATATATAGGACGGAAGAGTTAAGCAGGTAAATCCGAGGAGACAGTCTATATACGCGAAAAAAAGCTTTATGGATAATATTTTCCTTACTGCACTTTTTTACGTTTAATATGCCCTCTACGAAAATATTAGTAAATAAATATCACAAGAGTTATGTCCAGAGTTAGAAAATCTTTCCGTTAAAAATATCTCTGGTTAACCTCTCCGGTTAATTCCTCTAATATTTATGGTGGTCCCATGCAGCAAGCAGACCTTATAAAAAGGATTAAAGAATTGAAGTTAAAACGAAACGCAGTAATTCTTTCTCATTATTATTCCCGGCCTGAAGTCCAGGACATTGCAGACTTTGTCGGAGATTCCCTTGCCCTCAGCCAGGAAGCCCTACGCCAGGATGCGGAAGTCATTGTTTTTTGCGGCGTCCATTTTATGGGAGAAAGTGCTGCAATTCTTTCTCCGAATAAAACGGTTTTGTTGCCTGAAATTGATGCTAGCTGTCCTATGGCAGATATGCTAGACGTAGAAGAACTTAAAAGATTAAAGGAAAAGCACCCTGATGCCCCTGTAGTTTCTTATGTGAACAGCTCGGCTGCAATAAAGGCAGAATCCTATATCTGCTGTACCTCTGCCAACGCTGTGGAAGTGGTAAACTCCTTGGACGCTGATGAGGTAATCTTTGTGCCTGACAAGAACCTGGCTGCTTATGTTGCAGCTCGGACTGACAAAAAAATCATTATCTGGGAAGGGCACTGTCCTACGCATCACCAGATCCTGCGGGAAGATGTCCTGAATATGAAAGAAAAGCATCCTCAGGCTAAATTCATAGCCCATCCCGAATGCCGCCCAGAAGTACTTGAAATTGCAGATCATGTTGCAAGTACGCGTGGTATGATGTTATACGCAAAAAATTCGCCTGCACAAGAATTTATAATAGGTACGGAGTGCGGGCTTATTCACGGCCTTCTTAAGGCTGCTCCGGAAAAGAAATACTACTGCATCTCTGAATTTGCATGCTGTCCAAGCATGAAAATGGTCAACCTTGAAAAAGTTCTGACTTCCCTTGAAAATATGCAGCATAGAGTGGCTGTCCCCAAAGACGTGAGAGTCAAAGCAAAAGAAGCTCTTGACAGAATGCTTTCTGTAATAGTAAAATAATCATTTAAATTTTTAAAGAATTGGAGATGGCATTTTTTACAGGGCTCTTGATATGCTAAGTTCAGGAGTGTCTAGAAATAATAAAGTCATACAAAAAAGAAAAGGATAATAAAAAAGATATTGAAAAGAAATAACTGGAGAAATGAAAAGTCATATGAAGCTATCTTCGTTTATTGGGATTAACGGAGGTTTCATAAACAAAGAGCAGAGGAGGATTATACGTCATACTCAATAAATTTTACGATTTTTTACAAGAGAAAATAGAATTTTAGACAAAAATAGAATGTATTTTTTAAGGGAAGATATATTTAATGCCTTTTTTGAAGAATAAAATATTTATATTACTTATTATTCTATATGATTTTTTTAGGTCCCTCAATTTTTTAATTCATTCCTTCTCTTGAGGCTACTATTATTCGATATACTTTTCCTTTTTATTCATATTATTAGTTATTTAGTTCTCTCTTTTTACTCCTATCATGTTGTATCATTTTATATGTTATTATATAAAATAATATATTTTTATTATTACTTCTGCCTCACATTGCCTGATTATTATTAGGCAGATAATATTTATTTAAAAAAACAGGATCGTTTAACCAAATTTCTGTTTTATTTTACGTTAGAAATGGATAGAATGTTATATGATAATTATAATGTTTTACTGGTTCTCTAATGTACTATTTTTACACTAATATTATGTCGGATAGTAATACTACTATTCACTCACTAATATATTCAACTAAATGTAAAACTATACTCTGGATGCTACACTGACAACTCCTCCCTATTTAGAACACTACTCTTCTGAGGTGCCGGAAGTATGGACTTTGATGTTATCGACGACTTTATTTACGAAGTAATTGGAATAATCAGATCTGACCAGAACAACCTATCCTGTGCAACCGATTTTGCTCTGGAAAAATCAAAAGAAAAATCATTTCCCCCAGAACTCTTGCTTAACCTGTCAGGTGCATGCAGGAAGCAAAAAATGCATATGGAAGAATATGTTTTCGCAAAGGTCTGTTTGATGCAGGCTTCCGGAAAGCTTTATGAAGAGTCCTGCTATGCCCTTGGTATTGCAGCACACGTGCTGGGCTTTTCCCATGAAGCCGAAGCAAGCTACCTTAAAGTCCTGAAAGAAAACCCCGAGAATTCAGACGCAAGATGTGCTTATGCTGAGCTTCTTTTAGAGTTTGGAAGGATTGAGGACGCAGAAAGTGAGTATAAAACTGTACTTGAGACCTCACCCGAAAATGTGAAAGCAAATACAGGGTATGCTTACCTCCTTACCAGGTATGGGTACTTCAGGGAAGCAGAAGACCGTTATTTGATCGCTCTTACTGGTAACCCGGACTATGTCCCTGCCAGAGGCGGGTATGCAAACATGCTTTTTGAACTTAAAAGATTCAAGGATGCTGAAAAAGAGTACAGGCTTGCAATGAAGCTTGACCCTGAAGACCCAAGCCTCCACCACAATTTTGGCGTCTTACTATCTTTCCTTGAGCGTTTTTCTGAAGCCGAAGTTGAATACCGGAAAGCTCTTTCCCTTAACCCCAGGCACAGGAGGACACTTTTCAACTATGGTAACCTTCTTGCAAGGGAAGGGAGAGTCTCAGAAGCTGAAGAACAGTACCGCGAAGCCCTTGCCATTGACCAGACCGATGCAAAGGTCCATATCAATTATGCAAACCTCCTTGCCCGCTTCGGGAGGAGGTATGAGGCTGAAATAGAATACAAAAAAGCTCTCTGTCTTGACCCTGAAAGTGCTGAGGGACACTATAGCTACGGAAACCTTCTTTCGGAAATCGGGCGCTTCTCTGAAGCAGAAGAAGAATACAAGAAGGCTATTGCCTTGAATCCTTACTATCCTCCACTTCACTATAACTACGGCCTGCTCATGAGAAAAATGAGGCGTTTTGACGAGGCTAAAGTCCAGTATACGAAAGCCATGCAGCTAGACCCGTATATAGGGAACAAAATGACAGAAACCTGGATTATTTTGGATTAAGGGCAATTAAGCAAATCAAAGATTTAACCGGCAAATATAAGCAAATAATAGAATCAAAAATTAAATTTTTCAACTCCCAATATTTCTTACCTCAGATAAAAACTGATTAAAAAACTGCAAAACATAAAAACCCAGTCTAAAGTGATGACTAAGGCTGGACTAATTCTTCTATTTTTGTAATTTTTTCTTTAACAACGTTGTTTTTATTCACACAATCAAATTTCTATTATACTGGTTAGTTTTCAAAAGTAATGATCTTTACTTCTCCTCTTTTCATCAGCCCAAAAGCAGCAGCGTTTCCAAGTCCTACGTAATCAGGGCAGGAAAAAAGAGAAAGAAGTTTTCCATCGAACCACCATTCATATCCGGTTCTGATAGCTGTGTGCCCTCTTATGATTCTTTTTAAATCATTCCTTTCTAAAAAACCGTCAACAATATCAGGCCCGAATTCCCTGACCGTAGAACCTCTTGGTGAAGTAATCATTCCTGGGCGTTCTGACGGGTCATTCCATAGATAGGGAAAAGCCCCCTCCTTTGTGATGCTATCAATATTTTCACTACCATTAATTCCTCCGTGTACACAGAAAGTATGCCCTGAAATTACTGCTGCTACAGGCATCCTTTCATATGCCCTGCTGATGTCTAAAAGAAAATCCCGATCAAAACCAATTTCCTCAAAAAAGCCGTAATAGATATTCATATCAATGGTTTCATGATTGCCCCTTAGAAGGAAAACATTTTCAGGCTCCTTAAGTTTCAGCTGGAAAAGTTTTATAAGGACTTCCGTACCCTGCATCCCACGGTCCACATAGTCTCCCAGAAAAAGGATTTTTTTACAGCCAAGTTTTTCCCTCATTCGCGTAACAAACTCAAGGGCATCAAGGTTTCCATGGATGTCCCCGATGAGCATGATTGAATCAAGATCAGTCTTGAGTACAGCAGGTTCGGATTCCAGAACCTCATTTATCTTTGGCAGAATTAGGCGCAGTTCTTCTTTTGCTCTTGCTTTCCTGAAGCCGGTTAATGACATGAAATTACCCCGAGAAACCCATTAAATCAAATCATTTTTACACTTCGTTTTCAAATATTACTTCTTGTTGAATGCTTTCTTTTTAAATCTCAAAGCATTGTTTTTATGCGGCAGTTAAGATTAAGATCTGCTGTATGCCAGAAGATATACCTCTGTATATGTAATACTTGAGGTGGAGCTATAACCTACATTCGGCAGGTCGACATTAAAAATCAGAACATTTTTCTTGATGTCGTTTTATTGTATCACCAGCTAGAAATGAGATTGAAAGTTGCTTAACATGTGGCTCAACTATCACCACATATATGAATACTGGATCATTTTTTCATAAAAGTTTAGTATGAGATATTATTAATTGATCATATGTAAACCTAAAAGTAACGTACAAATACTACGTATTTTTCCCAAAATCGGCATCA
>JASGVX010000007.1 GCA_030054735.1 Methanobacteriota archaeon
CAAAAAATACTTATATCCCTTACCAATAATTTTTATCATGGATTATACCTTTTTATAGTTTGTTTTTAATTTAGCAACTTAAAATAGCTTTAATTAGGTATAATCCTTTCTATTTATCTTTAAATTATATTTAAAAGAATAATATTAAATATTTTTGTGAAAAGACCTTTTCAGACAGTTATTTAAGAAAAATAAGTAATTTAAAGGAAAATGGCAAAGGCTCAACTGAAAAATAGTTTTTCAACTTTCTTCTTTATTATCAATTTCTCATTTTTGAAAGAGATTTCTTAAAGGATTGGATAGATTCACGGCCCTGTATCTAAAAACTGGCTAGCAAAGCAGTTAAAGATTTTTTTTCCCGCCAATTCGTCCCGGTTTTTCGTATCAACCGTGAAAACGCCAAATTCTTTCCTTATCCTCAGAGCAACAGATGACTGCTTAACCTCTGCAGCACTGCAAGAACCTGTCTATCTGATTCACTTCAAGCGCCAAAATAAAAGCACAGGATTTGAGTTTCATAAGACCGACCTCATCGATGACTATCATACAGTCAAGTGAGTTCCTGAGGGCATTTGCACCCATTCCCTCAAGGGTTGAGAAAAACGCATATGAAATTCTTCGAATTACAGGCACAAAAAATGAAAGTACCTAGAAGCACTTTCATGCTAAATAAAGGAACTTTAAAAAGAGGAAGCGGATTAGAAGTTTTCTGTAATGTAATCCGCCATGGACTCAAAAATCTTCCTGCCTTCATCTGAACCAAGGATCAATTCCGAAGCCCTTTCCGGATGAGGCATGAGGCCGAGAACATTCCTTGAAGCGTTCACTATTCCTGCGATATTTTCAAGAGACCCGTTGGGATTGGATTTATCCGTTGCTCTTCCTTTTTCGTCCACATAACGGAAAACGACCTGTTCATTCTCATCGAGCTCTGAAAGAGTCGGTTCTTCAGCATAGAATTTACCTTCCATATGGGCAATGGGGAGCCTTATAACCTCACCTTTCCTGAACTTTGAGGTAAAGGGGATATTGGCTGTTTCTACCCTGAGATTGGTCCAGTGGCATCTGAATTTGGGATACTCGTTTGTAGTAAGAGCCCCTTCGAGAAGCCGCGCTTCAGTCAGGATCTGAAAACCATTGCAGATCCCGAGAACGGGTTTTCCTTCGGCTGCAACTTTTTTTACGGAATCCATAATAGGAGTTCGGGCTGCAATAGCTCCTGCCCTGAGGTAGTTTCCATAGGAAAAACCGCCCGGGACAACAACTCCGTCAAAGCCGTTCAGGCTTTCTTCTTTGTACCAGACAGTTTCTGCATCCACGCCAACTACATCTTTAAGAACATGAAGTACATCCATGTCGCAGTTTGTGCCCCCGAACTGAATAATGGCAATCTTCATCTTTTTCCCTCATTCTTCCTTCAAAATTTTAAAGCATTTAGCTTTCTGGATATGCTTTAATCCTTTTAATTCCTGCAGAGAGCCTTCAGTTTAATTCATTAATCTCTATAGTATAGTTGTGGATGATTGGGTTTGCAATGAGTTTCTGGCACATCTCATCAACTTTCTGCATCGCAACTTCGGCAGATTCGGCTTTGAATACGATTTCATACTTTTTTGCAGTCTTTACACTTTCGACTGCATATCCAAGGTGCCCGAGAGCTCTCCTTGCTGTAGTGCCTTCAGGGTCAAGCATGCCTGCTTTCTGTTCAATAGTTACTGTTGCTTGGTACTGCATCTTTGTAAGCCTCAATTTCAAATCTTTAAATTGGAATATTTTAATTATTTGGGTTTTCACCATTTTTCGGTAGCCTGAATGCGGTATTAGATGAAAGATAAGCAAACTTAAAGGTAAAAAATTGCTGGTCTTCACATAATAATTATAAGATGCTTAAAAACGTTGCGTATATTGGAGGGTACAAATAAAAAACTTTCTTCATAACAAACAAAGTTCTCAGTTAGAGTTACTTTAAAATTAAAGCTTCTTTCTGGTTTAAATTCAACAATGAAGTATAAAAACACTTATATAAAAAAATAAGATAGCCAAAGAAGTTTTAAATTTACACTTGACCCAATTATAAATTGGTGAAATACTGAAAAACGAAAGCTGATGTAGACGTTTGTGAGTAATAACGATAAGCAAAAAGTCAAAAGAGGATAAAGCTTTGGTCTTTTTCCATTTCATTTGAAATACAGTTTCTTGTTTTAAGAGAAAATATTCTCTCAATACGGAAGACATTTATCAGCATATTGTTCCTCATAATTGTGGACTGTTTAAAGCTTATTTTTCTGACCTTACTGGATATACAACCCGGTAAAGTGCGGCTCAAGAGGAAAAACTGAAAAATAAACTCCGAATCTCGAAAATAGAGTAAACAATTTCTCAGGACCCACCATATTTTTTGACCTGCATTTTTCACCTTACTGGCATCAAGTTTCAGGATCAATATGATTTCTGGCACTCCCTTTCGTCAGGCATTTTAAGATACACGTTGCCGAGGTTGCAAAGCAATAAATAGATTGTGGCGTTGTGTATACCGGAAGAAAGAACAGAAATAAGGAGTAATCATGTGCGGAATAGCAGGAATGTTCGGAACCCCTGATAGTAACATAGAAGTGAAGAAAATGCTTGCAGCTCTGGGACAGGGGGAACCTGATGCCTGCGGAATCCATACCGAAGGAGACCTGAGCATAGGAAATGCCCTGCTAAAAATAACTGGAGATATGCCTCAGCCGCTTAGAGGAACGGGGTTCTTCGTACTTAATGGAGAGATATACAATTTTCGGGAGCTTGCAGCTGAATTTGGGATAAAAACCGATTCTGGTACCAAACTGCTTTTTACACTTATCGAAAACGGGGTAAAGAAAGGGATCACGCCGGTAAATGCTGTTTTTTCCACGCTTTTGAAAGTAAATGGGGACTATGCTCTTGCATATGCCTGCGGAAAAGAGCTTATTTTAGCGAGAGACCCATCAGGAGTAAAGCCTCTCTTTTACTGTTATGGAGAGGAGACGGGGTTAGTTTTTGCCTCCGAAAAAAAAGCCTTTTCATGTATTGGGAGAGAAGCAAAACCTTTTCCTCAGGGAGGAGTTATGGGTTTCAGTACCGAAAAAGGAGGTATAGCAGAAAAAATTGTGGAAAGGTCCCTTAAAATAAAACCACCCGAAGAGAGAATTTCCGATGAAAAAAAAGCAGTATTTTGCCTTAAGGCAGCTCTTGAAAAGGCTGTAGAACTCAGGCTTACCCATATTTCAGGAATTGCTTTTTCAGGAGGCATTGACAGCACTTTTTTAGCAGCCCTTGCAAAGCGAATAGACCCAGATATAACCCTTTATGCGATTGGGCTCCCGGATTCTCATGACATTTCCCAGGCAGAGTATGTAGCCGAAGCCATAGGCATGAAGAGGAACCTGAGGACTCATTTCCTCTCTCCCGAAGAAATCGAAGCAGCGGTCCCTGAGCTAATCTATGCAACAGAATCTACGGACCCTATGAAGGTTTCGATAGGTCTTCCCCTGTATATAGTTGCAAAAACTGCAAGAGAAGATGGAAAGCGAGTCCTTCTGACAGGGCAGGGGGCAGACGAACTCTTTGGAGGATACAGCAGGCATGAAGGATTTTTCGAGCAAGGGCCTGATGTTCTTGATAGGGAGATTTACTCTGACCTTGAGAACATCTCAGCAATCAACCTTGAAAGAGACGCCATGGTTACAATGGCCAGTTCCATTGAACTCAGGGTTCCTTTCCTGGATAAAGAAGTAATAAAAACCGGGATTGCAATAATCCCAGAGCTTAAGGTTTTGAAAAAGGACGGTTTATACACAAGGAAATATATCCTCAGGAAGACGGCTGAAGGACTGCTCCCACCGGAAATTCTCTGGAAAGAAAAAAAAGCAATACAGTACGGGACTGGGGTCCAGAAAATACTTTACCGGCTTGCAAGGGATTCGGGTTTTTCCAAAAAGCAGGGAAACCATATAGAAAAATATCTTAAAAACGTTGCTCTTAAATATGGGTTCCTTTTGTAAATTAAAGCAAATACATAAAAAGTAAAGCCAGTATAAATCAACAAGTATAAACAGTTTGATGGTTATATCCAAGTAAAAAAAATATCCCGTTTGATTTATAATCAGTTTCAGGGGGAATTCAAATAAAAATAGCAATCACCGGAAAAGGCGGCGTTGGAAAGACTACTCTCTCAGGCACTCTTGCAAGACTGCTTGCAAGGGATGGATACGAAGTCCTGGCAATAGATGCAGACCCGGACATGAACCTTGCATCATCTCTGGGTATAGAAAATCCCCCAAAACCTCTTGCTGATTTTAAAGACCTTATTCAGGAAAGGGCAGGCACAGAAGGCGGGGCTTTTATCTATAACCCGAAAGTGGACGACATTGCAGGCAAATACGGGGTAACAGGACCTGATGGAGTCAGGATGCTTGTCATGGGTACCGTGGATAAAGGAGGAAGTGGGTGCATGTGTCCGGCATCAGCTTTCCTCAGGGCTATTCTCAGACACCTGATGCTCAGGGAAAAAAGTGCTGTTATTCTGGACATGGAAGCCGGAATAGAACACCTGGGAAGGGGCACCACACGCGGGATGGATCTTATGATTGTTGTGGTGGAACCGGGAGCAAGGTCTCTTGAAACAGCCGAGAGGATAAAAAAGCTCTCTTCCGAGATAGGGATAAAACACATTGCAGCTGTAATTAACAAAGGAGGTGCCGGAAAGGTCAATGACAGGCTTGAAGAGCTGGGTATCCCGGTACTTGGAGAAATTCCTTTTGACCAGCAGTTAATGCATGCTGACCTGGAAAAAAGGGCCCCTGTTGATGCAGGCGGTGAGGCTGTTAACGCTATAGTAAAAATCAAAGAAAAACTTCTGGAAACCGTTGAAGAGATAAGGAAAGAAAACGAGAAGATTATAAAGTAAAGGTGAGAAGAGTAAAAGTAAAGGCTGGAAAATAGCCTTTAGCATTTTTAGGTTTGCATTTTTTAGATCAGAGAGTTATTTTTCAGATCTGCGGTCCTCTCTACACTACAAAATTTTGTATATTAGGACTTACGCAGTTGAATTGAAAACCACGAGCGGAAGTGACTTAACTGTATAAACTCAAATAATGTTGACGAGCCCGCATGTGTCTGATTTTACATTTCAAGTGCGTAAGTCCTTTATATTTCAGACTCAATTTAAGTTGCTATCTGTTGAATCGACCAGTGTTCCTTTTTTATAAATAAGCCCAAGAAGCCTAAGCTTTTTTTCGCGTATAAGGGCATCTGTCGGGTCTATTTCCAGAGCCCTGTCGTAAGCTTCCATAGCCTCCCCATATCTTCCGAGTTTTTCCAGTACCGAACCTTTCTGGTAGAGGGAAAAGACATCCTCTGAGTTGACTTTGAGAACTTCATCATAACATTCTATGGCTTTTTCATAGTCCTTTAGATTGCTGTAGGCAAAACCCTTGAGGCACTTTATTCCCAGATGCTCAGGCTCGATTTCGAGAGCTCTATTATAACAGTCAAGAGCTTCTTTGGATCTCTCCAGCCTATCAAGGACAAAACCTTTCTGGAGCCAGGCATCAAAATACAGGGGGTCTAGATTTAAGGCTTTATCGTAAAGCCTGAGTTTGTTCTCGTAATTATCAGTTGCACCTGCTGATACAAGGAACTGCCGTGGGTCCTCTCTTTCTTCGGTTTTTCCTGCCGCTTCCATCTCCTTTTGCTTTAGCTCAGTGTCTCCTATAGTATTCTTTTCCTCTGCCATCTTGGAATCCTCCAGTGAAGATTTATTTGGACCCCTTTCGGAATCATCTTCCATGCCTAATTTTCCGGTTTTATGAGTGAAACCGGAGTAAAATGGTATTGAGCACTTTTGTTTCAAATGAGATATACTTTTTCAGATTCGAATTTTCTGGATTAACTGTGTTAGGGGAAATGTTAACTCCTCCAATACAGTAAGACTTACGCACTTGAAATATAAAATCAGACACATGCGGGCTCGTTAACATTATTTGAGTTTATGCAGTTAAGTCACTTCCACTGTGTTTTTCAATTCAACTGCGTAAGTCCTATACAGGACAAATAACTGACACTCGTATAGACAGATAATTTAAAAAGAAGTCTTAGGATGACAGTTTGCCTCTTTTCATGATATTATTGCATGATACTTATACTCATAATACATTGACTGAACATACTCCATCTTAAAACCATGTTTATTTGCAATGTTTTCTATTTTACGGGGGTTATGTGCATACCCAAGAATATCTTTTGGGTGATTTTTAAGGCTCGCTAAAATAATTTTACGGACTTCAAAACCTATTTTGCACAAAATCTTCCAGCATCCGGCATCTCGTGAGAATAACCCTATTTTCCATAAAGGATATATTCGGGGGTCCAGAATATCGAAAAAGACTATTTTACCCCCTTTATTCAGATACCTTGATGCATTGGCAATAAAATGATCAATTTCTTCATATGTGAGGTACTGAATCACTCCGGCGGCGCTTATCCGGTCAAAGGAGGAATCAAGCTTCTCCCAAACAGTTATATCATCAGCCAGGATTAATGTTATGTTTTCACACTTTCTTTCTCTGATCCTTTTACTTGCCTCTTCAAGCATTGATGCGGAGAAATCGGCTCCTACAAGCCTTTCATATTCCAATGCGTAATAAACCAGAAGCTCTCCTGCCCCACAACCAAAGTCAAGAACTGTCTTGCCCCCATCCAGATGGTATAACTTTTCTCTGGCTTCTTTGGATATAAATTCCTCAGCTGATGACCTGTGACCTCCACACTTCTTGTTTGCAAAAAATTCTTCCCAAACCGCTCTTGATTCAGACATGTTTTTTAAACCCCTGAACATTCCATGATATATGATTACCATATGAAATCAAGTCGTTATATTGATCAGTTGGTTTTAATATATATGCGATAAACTTACGAATTAAAAAGTTGAGGGTGCAGTATTTTTACCCATATGTGTGTAAATATTAATAATTATCTGATCAAGATTCATTTATATCCTGACTTTGACAGTTAGATACATATAAGTGCTTTTGTTTTGTATTATTCGGTTCTATTAACATCACAAAACAAAGAGCTTTCCCTACAAATCCTAAGAAGAATATGTGTGTTTCTATTGGATCTATTCTTTCCGTCCAATCCTTTTATGCAAAGCTTAATATATAAGATCTAAGAAAATAGTAGTGTTATCAAATAAATATATTATATAAGTATTCAAAATATCTGCAGGAAATTAAAGGATTAATCAGCTCTGAAAAGAGGCAGAAATAGTATCAAACAAGTAATTTTAAAACGAAAATATAAAAAATGTGTTTCCTTTAAATTGACTCCAGGAGGGTCTCAAGAGCATAGTTGATGGAAAGTGGATGATAAAAAGTGATATATGAATGAAACGATATATATATATTATACAAAATTGAACTTGAAGCAAAGAATAATTGCCTGATGAACGGACTTTATTTCAATTCCCATCAGGACGAATTAATTTACAAACCTATATATAGAGCTATAACTGACATAGTTTACTACATAAGTAAAGGTGGTAATTATGGTATCCATCCGAACTAAAATTAATTCCAGATTAGAGAAATTCCTTGAAGTTGATTCCAATGGATATCGAAGGGCTATACTGTGTATCTTCATCAAGGTAAAGAAAGCAACTATTGACGAACTGCATGAAATGCTTTCAAGTAAATATAACGTATCAAGAAATACAGTAGCATCCATGGTAGGATATATTCATTCGAAACTTGGAATTCTGAGGGCACATAAGGAGTCATATAAAACACCTATGACCTATCTTTTAAGAGAAGAATATATAGACCTGCTTATGAAGATAGTTGCTTCGCCTGCAAAGACAATTACTGATTCTACAGCCTGAAAAGCTTACCACTTTAAAGCACTTTTGCCTGAGAGATAATGTCAATTGTAAAAAACGCACCCAGAACAGCAACTACCATTATAGTACGGTCAGATGCCAATACCCGTGTAAGTCATTCAAGAGACCCATACTATAATCTTATGCGGCGTATTTTCCAGGAAGATGCCACTGCTGTCCGGGGCCAGAAATTCCTGTCAATGGTTGAAGAACGTCAAGCGGCAGGCAATGCCATCCGAACTGATGAATGGAAGATCATCATGGAAGAACTCCAGATAGGTAGAGCCTCTTTTTATGCAATGCGCAATAAGCTCCTTGGAGCTGGCTTAATTTCTATCAAAAATAAAGAGTACCGACTTTCCGGCCAGTTTTCAAAAGACCTTATTGACATGGCCCGCTGGTGGTGGACTGCGATCCTTGGTCAACATGAAGAAAGCCTCTGACCAGTATAGAAACGGCTCCTTTGATCTATTTTTACTTTTTTCAAATCAAGATACTCAGGGCTAAGTCTCTGTTCAATAATTTCAACTTTTTAGCAAACCTTTTTTACCGAAGCTTTTTCTTAAAGCTATTGATAGTTTTTGACAAATCTGGTATCATTCACCCAAAAGTTATATATATAAAATCTTCCTTTAGAAGATACGCTTCAGGGCGCAAGAATCACCCCCACAGCGAAAAAAATCATTGAAGCCCGGTAGTGTAGTGGTCAATCATGTGGGACTCTGGATCCTGCAACCTCGGTTCGAATCCGTGCCGGGCTACTCAACAATTTTTTTAGAACTTTTGTTGTAACTATTCAAGTAGCCTTAAAAAGGATACAATTTCCCCTCTTTTCGAGGAAAAATTTGATATAATCTGAACAGGTTGTCTCAAAAATAGAGTTAATTCTACAATTGTGTCATTTTTTCAACTAAAAGGTTAATTTATATCTAAATTTCTCTATTTTAAGTGGGCTTGGTTTTAAAGTTAACTTATCTCATAATCCAATTGTAGAATTGCTTTGAGTTTTGAGGCAGCCTATCAAAATATATTTTTTATCAATAGGCTGGTTAGTTACACTTCCCTTTTCATTGTCCGTCTCCCATGTCACCTGTGTGTTCCGAAATCCATTCCCCTATCAGTTCAAGAGCTGCTGGCGAAATAGTCTCATTAATTTTTATGTATTCAGATGGGGACCCTGTTTGAGCGGTCTGGAATAAGTGATTGAGGCCTGGAAGTTCTTTTACAGTATAGTCTCTGTTGCCCCCTGCTTTAAGGGCTTTTTCTATGGCTTGCAGGTTATCTTCCGGCGCTACCTGGAGGTCTTTTTCGCCGTTTATCGCAAGGACAGGACATTTTACATTCATCAAGGTAGGGGCGGGGTCGTATGTCAGGAAAAAGCGCATCCAGGGTGAGATCAGATTCTGGACCTGAGCATTAACCTGAGTCTTAAGGGCATCTTCAGAGTAACCTGAATTCGTTTTCTCTTCTTCGCTCATGTTTCCCACTTCATCCATCAAAATTTTGTAAAGTTTCTCTGCAGCTATTGTATCATTTTCTTCCTCTTTTATCACAGAGTACATGCTTTTCATAAGCGCATCATTTCGGGCTATAGTTTCATTATCTACCCCTTCTGCCCTATAAATCAGGTCACTCTGGAGGTACAGAATCTCTTCTCCGGGAATTCCAGGCCCTGCCATCAGCACGATAAATGCAACATCAGGTGACTCCATTGCTACCATCGGAGCAATTAAGCCTCCTTCGCTATGTCCTACCAGACCTATCCGGGCCGAATATATCTCCTCGCGGCTTTTGAGGTACTCAATTCCGGAAAGTACATCCCCTGCAAAATCCCTGCTAGTGGCCTGTGAAAAGTTTCCGGTTGATCCTCCTACACCCCGGTCATCGACCCGGAGCACGGCAATGCCCTGTCGGGTCAGATAATCAGAAAGTACAAGGAAAGGACGGTGGCCCATAATTTCCTCATCACGGTTTTGCTGGCCTGAACCGGTTATGAGAATTACTGCAGGAAAAGGACCTTCAGATCGTGGAGTTGTTAATGTGCCTGAGAGCTTTACCCCTGCACCTTCGTTTTCATAAACAACCTCTTCTTCGTCATAAGGATAGGGTTTTACAGGGTCCTGTTCTCTTCGAGTGTCAGGTGCTTCATTAATTCGTGAAAGCACAAGAGGAAGAGTGGATCCGGACTGTTTCCATTCACCTTCTATTGTTTTTCCGTCCTCTTTGAGCGTCCCGTCAAAACTACCCCTTATGGACTTTACTCCCAGGTGCAGATTTCCATCCCTATAAGTAACAACTTCTACAGGTATTCCTTTTACACCCTGGTCAAGGCTGTCCATAGTCGCATTAACGGAGCCATCAGAGCTGGTTAAAATATTGAATAAAAGCCTTAGTTCCATTCCGCCCTGAACATGGAGGGTTCCAAGCCAGAGTCCTTCTATTTCTTCGATATCTGCATTACTATCAATATTTCCATCAGACTTTCCATCAGGTGCATCTGGCCTGGAGGTGCAGCCGGAAGCAGCTGTGATAATTACCAATAAGAAGAAACAAATTAGAATTTTTTTATCCATAATGACTCTGGCTCGATAACTTATTTAAATCTATCAGTTTTTCACTGACTTATGTTCCAGGTAAAAAAAGGCGCCCATATGGCAGTGCTGCTTGGTTCTATTCTCTACGGGATTACAGGCTTATTTCTTGTCAGTATTCACAACCTGCCCATAGCCTCAATAATATTTTACCGACTGTTCTTCGGGCTTATTTTTATATTCACTTATCTTCTGGTAACAAAGAGGCTTGGAGAACTGAGACCTGGAAAAAGAAAGTTTCGCCTGCTCTTACAGGGTATATTTGTCATGGTAAACATGTTCTTTTATTTTCAATGTATAAAAAAGACCTGTTTCTCCATAGCTATCCTCCTCGAATATACTGCCCCGATCTACGTAATGATGGCTTCACCTTTCATTTTGAAAGAAAAAATAGGGAAGGAAAGTATTGCAGCCCTTTTGCTTGCAATCGCAGGTGTCTATCTGGTTATCCAGCCTGAAGGTGGGTTCGGTACCCTTGAATTTTCTGGAAAGCATTTTACAGGAATCGCAGCCGGACTCTTTGCGGGCATGGTCCTTGCAGTTATCATTATGAATGTGAGGGTTCTAAAAAGAGACCATTCTGAATTTGCAATTGCCTTCTGGAGTACTGCTGTTAGCTGCCTTTTAATGTTACCTTTTGCTTTTGCGCCTCCCTTTTCTTTGCTTACCCCAAACCTGTTCACTCTTGCTGTTTTCGGGATCGTTACCGTGGGTATAGGAGGAGTTTTAACGACCATTGGTTATGCAAACCTTCAGTCTCAAACAGGCAGTCTGCTTGCTTTAATTGAGCCGGTTGCAGGTGTCTTTTTTGATCTGGTCTTCCTGGGGATTTCTCATTCTGCAGGCACACTTACCGGATGTATTCTTGTGCTTGCTGCAGCTTTAATCGTCAGTTACAGTGCTTCTTCAAACCCTTCTATAACACATGCGGATTATCTGGAAAATACAGAAGGTTACTAAACACTGGGAATTTAAAAAATCCTGACCACACCGCGTTATATTGTTAACCCTGGTTGCGCCACCCGAATTGCGCCTCGGGAGTACGCGGTCCTTTTCGCTCGCTCTGCTTCGCTCAAGAGGACTAATTTACGGTAAAACAGTAAGCTGAACTCAAGAGGACTAATTTATGGTAAAACAGTAAGCTGAACTCAAGAGGACTAATTTTAGGGTTAATAGAACAAGTGAACTGAGCTCAAGCAGACTAATTGATGGTTAAACAATAAGCTGAGCTCAAGAGGACTAATTTATAAGTTTAGAGTTAGATGAGCTTGAGAGAAATAAAAGAAGATAGATTACAAATATCTTTGACTGGTACAACCTTATTACCATACCGAACCATTATTATCGCATTTGACGAAGGAGAGCGGCCTTCTCAAAAAATAGAAGTTCCGTTGTCTATAGGGGCCCATACCACAGAGTTGTAACAGCATACAACAGGCTCTTTTCCTATACGGAAGAAAATAAACTGTGGAATTTATGCTGAGAGCAGGGAACTGTACTTTAATAACCCTGCTGAGGTCCCGGAAGAAGAACTCATGACCAAAGTCCAGGTTCAGATAAAAGAAATATAATTGTAAAAGAGTAATTTGTTTATTGCTTCTAATTACTGGTCTGGATCAGTGCTCCAAAATTTGGGAGCAGTTTTTTTCGGGAGTTTATATAAATATCATGCCAAATCTAACACATAAGGGAGACCTATGAAAGCTTTGGAATGCAGCACCATCGACATTGCGCCTACGATTTCTAGATTGTTGAAAGTTCCTATGGTTCCACCTTCGGGAAGGCCAATTCCCGAGGTAGAGAATTATGCAAAGGAAAAAGGCTGTAAAAAGGCAGTAATTATAGTTATTGACAGCCTTGGTTATGCTCTCTACTGGCACCTTTCGCCGGTGATGAAAAACCTGAATGAATTTAGCAAAAAAGGTTTACTTTTTAAATGCTGGTCTCCGGCGACAATAACATCACCTGCGATTGCTTCAATCTTTACAGGGTATCTTCCTGCAGAGCATAAGATCTACTCGACAGATGACATTTATACTGAGACATCGAAAGACTATGAAAACCCAAGGCTAAAAAGCATTATGGAATGGGCTTACAGAGCAGGGATGAAGTCCTCGGTTGTAATAGAAACTAAAGGAGCCGAAAGTTTCAGGGGAAAAATAAGAGACTTTTATGGGGTTCCGAATTCCGAAGATATACTTGATTATGACTGCAGGATAACAGAATATGCTTTACAGGCTCTTAAAGGGAAGACCGACATCATGGCCATACACCTGAGAGCTCTTGACCGTTATTCCCACAGGGCAGAGACCTGGACAGAACTAAAGAAAGCTGCAAAAGCTATTGATGAAAACCTGGGGGAGATATTTCAGAGTGCAGAAAAAGGCACTATTTTTTTTATCTGCGGAGATCATGCAATACATGGCGGAAAAAAATGGTTGAAAAACGCTACACACGAGGAAATCAAAAGTCATGAAAATAATTATGTTGCTCTTATTACGGGCTGCTGTTAATTATCTTTGCTTCCTTCCTGCTGGGATATTGCTTTCATTCCTTTCATCCCTTTCGTTACTTTCGTGTCCTTCTTCCTATTTTTAGCAAGGAAACTATGAATACTACCCCGGCAAGTCCTAGAAATGAAGGAACCCAGGGTGATATTCTTCTCTTTATTTCAGGGAAGGAATTTTTAAAAGATTCGGGTGTGGAGTCATCTATAAAACTTTCAATATTTTTCTGAACCTCGAAAGTTTCGTTTTTTGTAGACAGTCCGGTTTTCGTAAGAAACTTTGAACTGACAAAAGATACAATTGAGTCTTTTATAGACTCAAGTTTCTCCCGGTTGTTCCTGATATTCCCGGTCTCCTTGTCCTCCTTGTCAGACTTTGATTCCGAGTTTTCAATTGCATCAATAATGTTATCATCATCATGGACCTCATCAGAAGTACCGCGGGCATATCTTGTAATGGCACTTATCAGACTATCTTTTTTCCCCGTATTTTCAATACCTTCAGGGTCTCCAATACCTTTTTTTGCATTTATATCGGATTCATTTTTCTGGACGGCTATGGTTATGCATGCAGTAGAAGTACCATTATCATTTCCAGCTGTAAGAGAGACAGTATAATTTCCAGGACAGCAGAAAGTGTGCTCGGGTTCAGGACAGCAGGATGTTTTGCCGTCCCCAAAAGTCCATGTTATGCACTCTGCATTTTTAGAAACGTCGACAAATTTTATGACAAGAGGAACACGGCCTTCTGTAGTGTTAGAAATAAATTCAGCTTCTGGAAGTATGGGACTGTATTTTTTGGAAGCGTTCAAAACTCTTATAGTTACAGATGCTAAATCACTATCATTCTTGTTGCTTACGTTAAGGGAAACAACATAGTCTCCTTCTCTGAAATAAGTATGTAAAGGACTCGAACTACTTGAACTGTTCCTGTCTCCAAAATCCCACAGCCTGGAAGTGACATTTTCGGAAAAATCTTTAAACCTGACAGATAAAGGGGCATAGCCTTCCGTCACATCTGAAGTGAAAAGTGCCTTTGGAAGTACAGGAGGAGGCAGAGGGGCATACTCTATTAAAGGAATGTAATCCTTACTGCCTGTTTCAGGGTTGACAGCATATGCAATGTCACCTATACCGTCTCCGTTTTCATCCGTTCCATAATAATCACTCCAGTAGTTGCCTGTACTGTCGTTCCAGATATTGAGTTTATTATCCCTGGCATTATATGTGTTATTAAAGTAATTAGCGCGGATTATGTTATCTGAAGAAGCCAGCAGCTTGATACCGCAGTCAAGGTTTGAATATACCATATTGTTACTCAACAGATTATTGCCGGATTCTAAAAGATAGATTCCTACTCTCTGGTTTGATATTTTGTTATCACTTATTGTACAGTTATCAACTTTGTTAAGGAAAATTCCATATCGGCCGTCAGTAATCGAAAAACCGCTAATATTTACACCATTGGCAGCTATCTCAAATACAGAACTTCCCGCATTTTCTCCCGAAATGTGAGTATTATCAGGATTTCCTGAAGCTGACTTTATGGTTAAATTCTCTTTGTTAACGTAGATACTTTCATTAAATTCTCCGGATTCCACAAGGATGAGATCGCCAGGAGATGCTCCATTTATTGCATCCTGTACGGATTCTCCTGCATGAACATGGAATTTTGACGCCAACCCTGTCTCTGAAATAGAAATTAAAATCAAAATTGCCAGTAAAAAACAAGCTAGTCTGGAAGTTTGTGTTTGCGCCATTTAAGTCCCCATTCAAATCCAGGAGTTAATTTGACAAGTTTTTATAAGGAAAGGATATAAAATTAATGGTTTAAAGAAATGTTAGTAAAAAGAGATTAAAATTAAAATGGAAAAAAATTGTAACTATTCAAGGTATGGCAGCGCGACTAATTTTCTGTAAAATCACAAATCTCAGAAAGTTTACGTGACGAAAATACAGCTTCAGAAGAACCTACTTTCATAAAATATGGAAAAATTTGACTTAGAATTTACAAAACTTTCGGCACACTGCCGGATTTCCTGAGTTCCCAAAATTTAAGCGCATAAATCTAATTTCACTAATCTACTATGTCAGATGATTGTTATTTTAAATTAGAACTTGTTATTTATGCGCTTAAGTTTAAGCACATAATAGGATATCAGGAGAACCTTATACGCTTAAAAAGGCGGAAGTTAGGAAGTAAATATTATTGAAAAATAAGGAATTTAATGGAAAATGGCAAAACCTCATTACAAAAAAAGGAAGTAAAAGGAAAGACAGGAAGAGAAATATGGCTGGTAGTCCTTACCTTAAGGCCCTGTTTTCCTTTTCCTCTAGCCAATCAGCTTTGTCTCTTTCTTATTTTGGCTCAATTCATTTGGCTCAATTTACTACTCTTTCTTCAAAGTTCAATACTGGCTCATTTTCTATAAATTGCTGTTCCTTTGGTTCTTCAATTACATGCTGTATTTTTTCCGGCTCGGATTTGATATGGAGTACGCGCTGTGGATAGGAAATTTCTATTCCATTTTCTTCAAGAATTTTTTTAATATTCAATAATAGGCTCGTTTTCAGCCCGAACCATTCGCTCACAGGTGCCCAGATCCTGACTATGATATTTACCGAGCTCTCTCCAAGATCATTTACAAAAACCGATGGAGTGGGATTCCGAAGAGCGAAAGGTTCCTTATCTATGTAGTCATTGATAAGCCATATTGCAGCACTGGCATCGTCGCTATAGCGGATTCTTATTGTGTATTCAAACCTTCTTACCGGGTGCCCCACAGTATTTGTGATATTTGTTGTAAACACTTGCTGATTTGGAATCCTGACAAGGAGCCCATCATGAGTACGTATATATGTGGAGATTATGCGTATATCGGTGACAAAACCAGAAATCCCGTTTACTTCTACCTGGTCTCCAATTTTTATAGGTCTTTCAAACATAAGGAAGCTACCAGAAACCAGATTTCCAACAATGTTCTGGGTCGCAAACCCGATTACGATACCTGCAACTCCTCCTGCAAGCATGAACCCGGAGGGGTCAATCCCTATCAAGGGAAGTATTGAGATAAAAACAATAACAAGGGTGCCATAATAAAGAAGTTTGAGAATAGGCTCGCCAACATCCTTACTGACACGGTCTTTAAGAACTCTTCGCAGGTAAATTGTAAGAACTCGGAGCAAAATTATCGAAATTGAGAGAACAAGTACAAACTTTATTAGATTCCCAGGGGTAACCGGACCAAGTGAAGTTGAGTACAGTTCATGACCAAGAAAACCAATGTCCTGGGGTATCAAAAGCCCCACTCCATATAAAACTTAAGAGGCACTAAGCCAAGCATCCGGAGTCCGTAAACTCCAAAAGCCTCTTTCCTGATTTTCTTGTCTTTCACAAGATAACCCATCTCTCCGTTAATCGACTGTATTTCGAAACCTGTTTCAGCTGTGTTCCTGCTGAGTATGTCCACACGAGCTTTCATATAAACATCCCCGTCATAATAGAGTTTCATTCCATATGCACTGAAAACAGCTTTCGATATTGAAGCCCAATCAGAAGAAGTATTTCGCAGGGTAAGCTCCAAAATCCCTTCCTGGAGAGGATTAAGTGAGGGAGAAGCCGAGTATATCTTGCTTTTCCAGTGCTTACAGACAACTCCGTTCGAAACTTCTCCGTAAAGGGTAAATTTCTGCCTTGCCAGGCTGAGTACATCTATAAGTTGCGGATTCTTATCACCAACATCCGAGATAAAAATACCTATTTCAATCGGAAAAGTCAAAAATATCTGCTCTTTTTCCCCACCTGCAAGAAGTAATGTTTTTTCGAATTCAATCAGCAAATTAGGAGTAATTTCTTTTGGGGTATTTAGAGGTTCGACTGGGTTTATGATAATGCGTTTTCCATCTCCAAGAATAAGTTTTTCTACTTCATCTTTTCCAGAAGTCCTCCTGTATGTCCATTTATCTCCAGTTCTTTCTACGGAAATAAAAATTCCTTCCTGTTCCACTGAAAAGGGGGGATCGTAGTAACCGTACATAGTATTCCAACAATTAATATATTTCAATAATTTCTAATTAATATTACATTCAAGCTATTATAAAAAATTACTTCAAATAAATTTTATATTATTATTTTTAAAAAGATCCAAATTAAAATGACTCCAATTAATTAGTTAAGTTGTTTGGAATCTCAGAAGGAATCATTAACTTTTTTCCTCCTTCGCTAGCCGTTTCCTGAAAGGATCTGTCATCCAGATAAATAAAAGATAAATAAAGATAAAAATTTCCTCCTCTTATTGAAAATATCATATATGTATTTATCATATGTGTATTTATATTTTTGAGCAAGGCGTCTCTCCCCCGTTGTGCGTGGCATGAATGGTTTAATATAGCGAATAGTGGACAATTTGTGAATAATTCAAAACTATACTTCTATATATAGGTAAAAATTATTGTATTGACTATGACAGACTTTCTTGAGAATTTCTTCTCCTCTTTAAAACAAAATATTCCGTATTTAAAAGACCGCAACATAACGTCTGAAGTGATAATTGGATTATCGATGCATCTAGTCCTTATAGTTTGCTTTATCATATTATTTTACTTATTAGTAAGAAGTTTTATGTAATTAAAAAAAGCGATTTTTGAATAAAATTATTAAATTATATTTTTGAGGCTGAAGTCTCTGATTTATACATAAATGTTCAGATTTTTGTAGCCGGACAAAAAGAGAGTGAAATGCTGGAAGCTCTGATTTTCGGAAGCAAAAAATTCAGGCCTCTATTCTTTTTTCTCATACAGCTTGTACTTAACAGTTGCCCTGCCTGATGCATGAAGACGTAAATGGGTTCTGTTAGATAGGGACCTGCGATAGGTTTGAAGCGAAGTTCAGCTTGGATGCACAGCCTGCGCAGTTGGTGACCTTAGAGTCGGAACCTTTGGCAAATGCCCCTATCAGGCGGGATTCAGCATAGTGGCCATAGTCCCCATGTTATTGAAGGAAGCAGCCAGACCTCAGAGAGGCTGTTTTCTCTTTAGTGCTCCATATCTTCTAGCTCCAGGCAGGGATTGGTTTTAAGCACGATTCTTGGCTGGTTGTAGGTATCGAACCACCTCCGACGTGGAAGTTTCGCTTGCACTGTCTGCTTTCATTATTACAGTCGAATACCCCGCTAGCTTGCTGCAGGGATGAAAAACTTCCCCGATAACCGTTGTTAAATAACTGATTTTATATCTTTAATTACCTTTATACTGTTGATGGAATTACGACATGCAAACCATTGTGTGTATAAAATAAGATACCACATGGTTTTTTGCGTGAAGTATCGCAAAAAACTTATTTTAGATATAGAGCTTATAAACTTTTTGAAAAATGTATGCTTTGAAATTAGTGAAAGATACTGTTTTGAGTTTGATGCAATAGGTAGTGATGGTAATCATGTGCATCTTTTTGTTGGAGCTGAACCAAAGTATTCTCCTTCAAAAGTCATGCAAATAATAAAAAGTATTACAGCAAGACAAATCTTTAAAGAATATCCTGAGATAAAAAAACAGCTTTGGGG